>JAFEDM010000007.1 GCA_018241625.1 Pseudomonadota bacterium
AGGTCGACGCCCAGCGGCTCGAGGATCAGCTCGACCACCTTGCGGTTGGTGGGGTGGTCCTCGGCGACCAGCACGCGCAGGCCGGTGATGTCGGCGGTCGCGGCCTCTTCCTGGTCTTCCGCCTCGACCGGCGCCTCGGTGGGCGGCAGCGGCAGGGTGACGGTGAAGACCGAGCCCTTGCCCGGCTCGGACGAGGCGTCGATGACCCCGCCCATCAGCCCGGCCAGGGAGGCGCAGATCGCCAGCCCCAGGCCGGAGCCGCCGAAGCGGCGGGTGATCGAGCCGTCGGCCTGTTCGAAGCGGCTGAACAGCCGCTCGCGGAACTCGGGCGAGAAGCCGACGCCGGTGTCGCGGACCATGATCGTCACGGCGTGGCCCTTGGCCGCCACGTCGAGGGCGACCCCGCCGACGGTGGTGAACTTCACGGCGTTGGAGAGCAGGTTCGACAGGATCTGCGTCACCCGCACGTCGTCGCCGAGACGCCAGCCCTGGGCGTCGGGGGCGATGGAGATGCGGAAATCCAGGCCCTTGGCCTCGGCGCTGGCGCGATGCAGGGCCGCGATGGTGGCGATGCACTCCGCCAGTTCGAAAGGCGCGGGGTTGATCGGCAGCTGGCCCGCCTCGATGCGCGACAGGTCGAGGATGTCGGTCAGCACCTGTTCCAGCAGGCGGCCGGAGGCCACGACCAGATCGGCGGTCTGGCGGCCGCGCTCGGTGCTCTGTTCCTTGGCCAGCAGGGCGCCCAAGGCGATCACGCCGTTCAGGGGGGTGCGCAGCTCGTGGCTCATGTTGGCCAGGAAGTCGGTCTTGGCGGCGTTGGCGCGCTCCAGCTCGCTGGTGCGGGCGCGCACGCGCGCCTCGAGGTCGGCCAGGATGGCGTCACCGCGCTGGCGCTCGGCGGTGAGCGTGCGGGCGAGCTGGCCGATCTCGTCGTGGCGCCGCGCCAACCGCCCGGTGCGCTTGGACGCCGGATCGCCCAAGGCCCGCAGCGGGCCGATCACCAGGCGCTGGACCATGGCGAAGAGGATCGCCGCCCCGATGGCGATGATCAGGAACTTGCCGGCGAAGTTGGGCGCCATGGCCGCCCAGGGGCTGACCGAGACGGACTTGGGGAAGGCCGTCAGCAGCAGCCACGACGGCCCGTCCAGATGGCCATAGGCCACCCACATCTTGCCGTCAGGGCTTTCCACCACCCCGCTGGGCTGGCCCTGGGCGTGGATGCGCGAGACGAGCTCGCCCACCCCATAGGTCTTCTCCAGCTTCGCGACGGCGGTGGGGTTCAGCGCCTGCGGCTGGGTGAAGCCCGGGAAGGCCACCAGCCGGCCCTGGTCGGAGGCGATCAGGCTGGTCGCGCCCTGGGGCGTGTTGGCCAGCATGCGCGTCAGGTAGGAGCCGGCCATCAGGGTCGTACCCCAGGCGCCGACGTACTGGCCGTCCACATAGACCGGGCTGACGCAGCCGCTGATCAGGGTGCCGCCGGTCTTGTCCTGCAGCAGGGGCGACAGCGGCGTGCAGCGCATGCGCCGGTCGAGATCGTTGATCGGCAGCGCGTAGCGGCCCTGGTCGGTGTGGTCGAAGTCCACGCCGCCGGGTGCGGTCTTGCGGAAATAGGCCAGCTTCTCGGCGCGGTGCGGCGCGAACAGGATCAGCCGGTCCTTGGGAGCCAGGAAGAAGAAGTTCTCGAACTTGGCCAGGTCGCTCTCGCCAACCCGGTTCACCACCAGGGTGGCGGCGGTCAGGATCCGCTTCTCTTCCGGGGTGATGTCCTCGGCATGGCCCAGGTAGGCGCCCACGCCATAGATGGCGTCGCCGTCGGAGAACTGCTGGCCGTCCCAGAGGCTGTCGCGGCTGCGGCGCGTGCCGTCGCCGTGATCCGGGAACCAGGTGTCGAACTGCCGGTCGATCTGCGGCCCCGGCCGCATGAGCTTCAGGCGGCGGTAGAGGGCCTCGCTGGCGGCGGCCTGCTTGGCGCGGAGGGCGTCGAACAGCTCGGCCTCGGTGCGGGTGCGCTCCTTCACATAGAGCGCGAGGTCGTCCACGCGCCGCCGCTTGAGCTGCTGGGTGTTCAGCGACCAGGTGACCACGGTGTCGACCAGCAACAGCACGGTCATGGCGGCGATGAGGCCTGCCAGGAGCTTGGTGCTGATCGATCGGAAGCGCATCCGCGCGACGCCCTCTGGAATTGAGAGCACGGCGATATCAGAAAAGGTTTGCGAAACACTTCAGACGCGACAGTCAAGCTGTCGCGGCTATTCGGCGACCTCCAGCCGTGGCGCGCCGTCCATCACGAGCCCGATCCGCCCGCGCCCGGGCCGGGTCAGGCGCACCGGAGCCTGTTTCTCGTCCAGCCGCCGGCGCAGCAGGATCAGGCGGGTTTCCAAGTTGTCCTTCAGGTCGGGGAGCCGCAGGCTCGCGTCCAAGCGCACCTCGCGGTTGGTGAACTCGGTCCGGCCGCTGTCCAGGTGGGCCCGCAGGAAGTGGAACAACAGCCGGCCGGGCACGCCCTTGATGACGTATTCGTCGTCCACGAACAGGCTGTCGTCGCGGCGGTGATAGCGGACCCGGAAGCCCTGCCCCTCGCCCGCCGACGCCGCCCGCGACGGCTCGGAGCGGACCATCGCGGCCCGGGTTTCCAGCGCGGCGTTGAGCAGGCCGCTGGCGAGCTGGGCGCCCACCAGGGTCAGGGCGGCCTCGTCCTCACGACCGAAGGCGAAGCGGCCCTCGGCCTCGGCGTAGAGCACGCCGCGCAGCCGACCCTGGACCACCATGGGCGCGGCAAGCTGGCTGAGCGGACGCGCGAGGCCCGGCAGCGGGATGGTGCGGTCGTCCTCCCACTGGCTCTGCCGGCGCACGGCCTCGGTCATCCTCACGCCGCGGCTGACATCGCACAGGCGGACCGGGCGGCGGGTCTCGGCGGCGATCCCGATGACACCCAGGCCCAAGGTCACCTCGGCGCCGACGCCGGCGGTCTCGTAGCCGCGGCTGGCCAGGACGAAGAGCCGTCCGCCCTCGGGGGCCGGCAGGAACAGCATGGCGTGGCTGAAACCGAAATCGTCGCGCAGGCCATCGAGCGCCCGGTCGATCATGGCGTCGGGGTCGTCGGCCTCGGCCACCGCGGCGGCGACGCGGGCGGCGGCGGCCAGGCGATCGCCGGGCGGTGGCGGCGCGGGCGCGCCCGGCGGAACCGCCCCGAACACCGGCACGGTGCGGATCGCGGCCACCCGGTAGAGGTCGGCCGAACGCAGGCGCATCACCTGCTCCATCCCGTGCTGGGTCGAGAGCGCGCGCAGGTGGGCCGACATGCGGTCGAAGACCTCGCCCGTGGTCAGCGAGGCCACGAATTCGAGATCGAGCTCGTGCTGGTCGCCGGTCAGCCCGTCCACCACCATGGCGGTCGCCCGACCGGTCTCGGCGACGTTGCGGGCGGTCTTCGAGAGGAACTGGTTCGACAGGGCGACGTGGCCGTCGTCCACGAAATGCACCTGCGACAGGTAGGAGACGTTGGGCGCGCCGGCCGCGTCGACGGTGGCGATGACCGAGGGGATCACGCCTTCGAAGCAGTCGCGGATGTCGAGCAGACGCGTCACTGCGGGGCCACGGGCGCATCCAGAAGCCGCCCGGCGCCGGGGCCCGGCGTCTGGACAAAGACCGCTTCGGTGTCGAGCGCCAGGGTCACCATGTCCTGGCGGATCAGCCACCGGGCCGCGAAGAGGTGCGGGACGCCGACCGAGGCCAGCAGCCGCCCGATGGCGTGCTGATAGCGCTCGACGAAGGCCTGATCCTCCGCGTCGGCGGGCCGCAGCGCGAGCAGCCGGCCCTTCACCTGATAGGTGCGATAGTCCTGCACGCGGCTGAAGGTCACCGCCACCGTGTCGCCAGGCGCCAGCGCCTCGACCACCCGGGGCCATTGGGCGCGCGAGACGAAGACGTCGAGACGCGCGTCCTCGCCGCGGCGGGCGCCCATGACACGACCCAGGGCGGCGCGACCGTCCGCGGCGCGGGCGGCGGCCAGGATCATCACAGGACTGGTCAGGAACGCGTCCAGTTCCGGATCGAACACTTCGGGAAGCCCTCCAGCTTCTGAAACCATCCTAGCCGATAGGCATGTCTTAGGAAGCGGCGAGCGCGCTTAGGAAGCTTTTAGGGTGAGCGCGCCCGGCGGCGCCTATAGATCGCGGGTCCTCTCAGCAAACGGCGTTTCGGCACCGACGAAAAGGACCTCTTCCATGAACGCTCCCCTAGCCGCCCTGCGCGCCCAGCGCTGGGACATCTATGGCCCCATCCACAAGGGCCTGCGCCTGGCGCACGGCCGTCTGATGACCCGCCTGGGCGCCGCGGACTATGCCCGCGACCGCGCCGCCGTGACCGCCGAGCTCGCCGAGCACCTGCGGCTCTGCGCCAAGCATCTGAAGCACGAGGACATCCACTTCCATCCGGCGATCGAGGCCCGCGCCCCCGGCGGCACGGCGGCGCTGGAAGCCGCCCACGACGAGCACCACGAGCGGATGGAGGCCCTGGAGCGGGCGATGGAGGCCCTGAAGATCGCCTCGATAGAGGACGCGCCGGTCCTCGGCCGCGCCCTCTACCTGCAATTCTCGCATTTCGTGGCCGCCGACTTCGAGCACATGGCTTTTGAGGAGAGCGAGATCTGGCCGCAGCTCTGCGCCTTCTACAGCGACGAGGAACTGGCGGGTTTCGAGATGGCGATCATCGAGGCGTTGCCGCCCGAAGACACCGTCGCCTACCTGCGCCTGATGATCCCGGCCATGAACCCGGCCGAGCGCGCGGGTTTCCTGGGCGGCATGAAGCTGTCGGCCCCGCCGGAAGCCTTCGCCGCGGTCATCGAGCAGGCCGCGCGCCCCACCCTGTCGGCGGAAGACTTCGCCGAGCTCGACCGTCTGGGCCTCGCGGCCTGATCCCACCCTCCAGCTGAAAGACACGAAGATGTTCAAGTTTCTGGCCAGCGCCATGGCGCTGGCGATGACCGCCTACGCCTCGCCCTCGACCGCCGCCACCGTGCTGCTCGACTTCAAGGACGCGACCTGCACGACAATCGGCCTGGCCTGCGCGATCTCCCAGACCTATGGCGACGGGACGGGCGTCGACGTCAGCTATCACACGCTGCAGGCCTCGAACGGCCAGGCGACCAGCGGGCTGAACCTGTGGCAGACCGGCGGCTACGGCGACCTGGCCGATATCGTCTACGCCGGCTCCGACATGACCCACTACGAGGGCCAAATCGTACTGACGGCGCTGGCCGGCTATCAGCTCTCGCTGCTCGATTTCGACTACGCCAGCTACCACGGCGCCCGCGAGGCCTCGCCCTTCACGATCACGGATCTCGCCGGACATCCGATCGCCAGCTTCACCGGGCTCGGCTCGACGACGCACGGACACGCGGTCGTCGACAGCGCCCTCGGCGACGGGGTGATCCTGACCTGGGGGCCGGACGCCTACAACTTCGGCGTGGGTGACGTGCGCTTCGACGTGGAGGCGATCGCCGGCGGCGTTCCGGAGCCCATGACCTGGGCGCTGATGATCGTGGGCTTCGGCGGCGTCGGCGTCCTGCTACGCCATCGCCGCGCGCCCGCCTTCGCCTAGGCGCGCGCCGCCCAAGGGTGTCCCGGTCGGTCGCGACTGTCGGATGAGCGCGCGCCCGCGCGTCTTTCAGGCGATGATGGCGACCGGCCGGAGGACCCCCGTGAAGCTCTACTACTCGCACAACCTGAACCCGCGGGTCTGCGTGGCCGCCAGCAAGCACCTGGGCGCGCCCGTCGACTATGTGTGGGCCAGCCCGCAGCACCCCGACAACATCACGGCGTTCCGGGCGATCAACCCGAACGCCCTGGTCCCGGTCCTGGTGGAGGACGACGGCCGCACGACCTGGGAGACCGACGCGATCGTCTGCCGGTTGTGCCAGCTGACCGGCTCGGACTTCTGGCGCGCCGATGGCGGCGCCGTGGAGATGACCAGGTGGCTGAGCTGGAGCGCCTACCACTTCGGGCGCGCGGCCGACCCGCTCTATTTCTACCGCGTCGTC
>JAFEDM010000080.1 GCA_018241625.1 Pseudomonadota bacterium
GAACACCGCGCGCCGGTGGTGAGGCAGGACAACACCGGCGGCGAGGCCTGGACGCTGACCGCCGCGCGCGGCCTGCGCGGCTTCGGCGACGGTCTCTGCTCGCTGCTCCTGCCGGTCTATCTGACGGGCCTGGGCTTCAGCGCCTTCCGCGTGGGCGTGCTCACCACCGCCATGCTGCTGGGCTCCGCGGTGCTGACGCTGGCGGTGGGACTGCTGGGCTTTCGCGCGTCCGCCAAGCGCCTGCTGCTGCTCGCCTGCCTGCTGATGGCGGCCACCGGGATCGGTTTCTCCCAGGCCCACGCCTTCTGGCCCCTGCTGGTCGTGGGCTTCGTGGGCACGCTCAACCCGTCCAACGGCGACGTCAGCGTCTTCTTGCCGCTGGAGCAGTCGCTGCTGGCGCAGGCGGGGCCCTCGACCCAACGCACTGAACGCTTCGCCCGCTACAACCTCGCCGGCGCCCTGACGGGGGCGCTGGGCGCGCTCAGCCTCGGCCTGATGGCGCCGTTGCGGACTCTCACCGGGCTTGGCCAGCCGGCCCTGATCGAGGGCGCCTTCCTGCTTTATGGCGCGCTCAGCCTGGGCTCGGCCCTGCTGTACCGCACCCTGCCGGCCCAGCCGCCGGCCAAGGAGACCCATGCGCCGCTGGGTCCGTCCAGGAACCGGGTCTTCGCCCTGGCGGCCCTCTTCAGCCTGGACTCCTTCGGCAGCGGTTTCATGGTCAACTCGCTGCTGGCGCTGTGGCTGTTCCGCCGCTTCGGCCTGTCGTTGGCCATGGTTGGCCAGTTCTTCTTCTGGACGGGCCTGCTGACGGCCGCGTCCCAGCTGGCCGCGCCGTGGCTCGCGCGGCGGATCGGCCTGATCCGCACCATGGTCTTCACCCACATCCCGGCCAGCCTGTGCATGGTGGCCGTGGCCTTCGCGCCCAACGCGGCGGTGGCCTTCGTCCTCCTGGTGGTCCGCGCCCTGTTGTCGAACATGGATTCGCCGGCGCGCAGCTCCTACGTCATGGCCATCGTGACGCCGGCCGAACGGACCGCCGCCGCGGGGGTGACGAACGTCCCCCGCAGCCTCGCCTCAGCCCTCAGCCCGGCGCTGGCGGGGCTGATCTTTTCGATGAGCGCCTTTGCGTGGCCGCTGGTGATCGGCGGTTCGCTGAAGACCCTTTACGACCTGATCCTGCTTTGGCGGTTCCAGGCGGTGCGGCCGCCGGAGGAAGCCTAGGCGCGAAGTCTGTCAGCGGAAGCGCGCAGGCTCTCGGGCAGGGCCGCGAACCAGGCCTGCGGCGACAGGCGTTCGGCCACGCGGGCGCGGCCGGCTTCGGCGAGCCGGCGGCCCAGGCCAGGATCGCTGCGCAGGCGGCGCAAGGCTTCGGCGGCCGCCCCGATGTCGGGGTCGGCCCAGCTCTGGCCCTTGTAGACGCCCTGCGGGTCGGCGACCGCGATCGGTTTGGATCGGACGAGCAGGGCGCAGCCGTCGTCCAGGAAATCGAGGACGCCGGACCAGCCGGTTGCCACCACCGGCGCGCCCAGCGCCAGGGCCTCGGCGGGCGTGAGCCCGAAGCCCTCGGCGCGATGCAGCGAGACCAGGACATCGGCGCCGGCGATCAGGCTCAGCACCTCGTTGTAGGGCCAGACCTCATCGACGATCCGGACGTTGGCCGGCGCGGTCGCCCGCAGCGCCGCGAGCTCCGCCGGAAAGGCCTCGCCGTTCTGGGTCTTCAGCGTCAGCTCGCAGTCGGGGTCGCCGCCGAACGCCTGGGCCCAGGCGGCGATGGCGCCTTGCGGGTTCTTGCGGGCCAGCGACGATTTGAAATCGAAGACCGCGACGCCCTGGAACTTCGCCCGCCGCGGCGCCGGCTTCACCGAGGCATAGTCCTCGAGGAACAGCGGATGCGGCACGACCCGGACCGGCGCGGCGGCGGCGTCGAAGGCGTCGGCGGTGTAACGGCTGGGCGCCCAGACCTCGTCCATCAGCGCGGCGTCGGCGCGCCAGCGGGCCGGGGCGCGCGGCAGCTCCCACGCCCAATACCCATAGCGCGGCCCCCGCAATTGCCTGGGCCCCAGGCAGGCCAGCGCCGACAGCAGCTCCGGCGCATTGATGTGGAAGATCCAGGCGCTGGCGTGCGCGGGCTCGGTCAGACGCCCGGACCAATCCAGCTTGGCGTCGGTGACGTCGATGCGCTCCACCGGCACGCCCAGGGCCTCGAAGGCGCGCGCGGCCAAGCGGGCGGAGGCGGCGATCCCGTGGCTGGCCTGGAAGTATCCCACCACCTTGATCGGGCCCTCGGGCCGGTCGGCCCCGTGCGGCGCGCGGGCGGCGGCGCGGACATAGGCTTCCAGCGCGGTGTTCAGCAACGGCGCGGCCAGTTCGCGCGCCTTCTCCGGCACCGCCGCCCGCCACAGGCGGCGCGCGGCCAGCACCGGGTTCATGCGGCCATGGTCGTGGCGGCGCGGACCGGCCGGAACAGCTCGCCGAATGCGCCGGGCGCCCAGACCTCGTCCACGAAGCCGAGGCCGATGGTCCGTGAGCCGAGCCCGGCGGCGATCTCGGCGTCCCAGACACCCACCGCGCGGCTCCAGCGCACGCCGCGCGCGTGCAGGGCGATGGCGTCGGCGGGAACGACATTGGGATGGGTCAGGAAGCGGACGAGATCAGCCTGCGCGGGCGCGGAGGCCGGGCCGGAGGGACCCAGGAACCGCCCCGCGCCGGCGTCATACACCAGCCGATCGGCGGCCGCCTCGCGGGCCAGTTCCTCGCCCTCGACCACCCAGAGCTCGGCGACGCGGCTGCTCGCCGTCGCCCGGGCCGCCGGCTGCCGCTGGCGGACGGTCAGGCGGGCCAGCTGCATCTGCGGGTGCAGGCGCACAGAGGTGGGCAGGGCGTCAAACTCCACGCCGTATTCGGCCAAGCCGCCGCCCACCAGCCAGCGCAGGAACTTGAACCGCTCGGCGGCGCTGCGCAGCGGGAACAGGCGCTGCAGGTCCACCCGGCTTTCCCAGATCTCCAGGAAGAGGGCGACGAACGGCGCGGGCTGGGCGGCGGCCGGCGCCAGGTGCGGCGCGCGCAGGGCCTCGGTCAGGCGCTCCGGCCAGCCGGCGCGGGCGGCGACGCCGAAGCCGGCCGACAGGCTGCGCTTCAGTTCGTTGGCGCCGGGCTCGGCCAGCCGCGCGGCGGCCAGAAGCGGCGCGGGGTCCCGCGCCAGGTCGGCGATCACCTCGGCCGGCAGCAGGTCCGGGGCGAAGCGCCCAGCGGCCGCTTCCGCGCCCAGGCACCAGGCGATCAGACCCGGGATGTCGCCGGCGAACTTGGCGCGCAGGTCGCCGCGGGCGGCCAGCAGGGCCTTGGCGGCGCGAGGAGTCCCGTCGGCGGCCGGCTGCCGCAACCAGTCGAACGCGCCGGAGGCCGGGCCGGTCCACGGGGCCTCGCCCTTCCAGACCGAGGCGTCAGGCTCGCGCGCCCCGGAGCGCCAGGCGGCCAGCAGGGCTTCGGCGGCCGACCCCGCGATCGCGTCCGCGCCCAACGTCGTAGCGTGTTCGGCGAAGAAGGCGTGGAAGCCCAGGCGGCCGGCCTCGTGATCGATCTGGAAGCCGGTCGGGACGTCGCGCCAGACCTGGGCCTGGGTCCGCGTCAGGTCCGGCAGACCCGCGGCGGAGGTCTCCGGGTCCGGCGCGTCGGCCCAGGCTTCCACGGCGGCGGTCAGGCCCTGGGAGAAGTCCTGCCCCTCCCGCGCGGCGCGCAGCGCCCGGCGACGCACCGCCTTGGTCACCGGGCGTCCGGAGGGGAACTTCAGGTGGGCGTAGGGAATGGCCCGGCTTTGTTCGTGGCCGTTCCGCAGCATGGCCGCGGCGTAGTCCTTCAGGAGCTCGGCGAGCGGCGAGCCCGGGATCACGCGCACCCGGTCCTGGTGCTTGCTGAGCACGTCCGGCCGGGCCGGATCGAAGCCGGAGAAGTGGAAGAATTGTAGCGGCAGGCCATCGACCGTCCAGCCCTCGGCGCCCTTGCCGAGCTTGCGGCCTTCCAGGTTCCAGTAGGCGAGGTTCAGCACCGGCTCGCGCACGACGTCCAGGCTGTCGACGAAGCCCGGCGCCAGGTCCATCCAGCGCTGGTCGGTGAACAGGCCGTCGGTCAGGTCGCCGCGGCAGTCGAACACCAGACGGTCCGCCCACCAGGCCATCAGTTCCAGGACCCTGGGCTCCGCCCGCGCCGCGCAGAAGCCCAGGTTGTAGGAGCCCGAGCGCAGGATCGCGTGGTCGTTGGGCATGGCGCTGCCCAGCAGCGGCCGGGTCAGATGCGGCGTCAGCACCAGCTGGGCGCGGCCCAGGCCCTCATGCACCCGCGCCAGCGGCCGGAAGGCCACGATGTCGGGGTCGAGATAGGTCGCCGTCTTCCCCGAACCGTCGGACAGCAGGGCCTTGAAGACGTAGGGCTTGACCGCGGTGTTCAGCTCGAGCGCGTCGTAATAGACGCTCATCGCGTCGTAGACCGGGCAGAACACCCGCGCGTCGATCACCTCGGCCAGGCGCTCCAGCTGCGGGATCGGCCCGTCGGTCGCCACCACGATCCGGCGCGCCTTCGGCTCCTGGACCGCCAGGCTCTCCATCAGCGTCGCGGCCTGGGCCGCGTAGTTGCGGGAGACGATGGTGAAGATGACGTCCAAGGGGAATCCTGAGCCGCGTGCGGTCCTGATCTACCAGCCGCGCCCCTAGGCGGCCATCAGCTCGTCGAGCTTCTTGATGTCGGTGACGGGCGAGGCCACGCCGCCTTCCATGCGCATGACCTTGTTGCAGTAGAGGCGCAGCAGCTCGACGTCGTGGCTGGCCAGCACCAGGATGCCGGCCCGCTCCACCAGCTTCAGCAGCCGCCGGTGGGCGAGCTTCTGGAAGTCGGCGTCGCCGACCGCGATCCATTCGTCCATCAAGAGCACATCGGCCTCGACGGCGGTCGCCGCGGCGAAGGCCAGGCGCGCCTGCATGCCCGCCGAATAGGTTTTCACCGGCATGGCCAGGAAGGGCCCCAGGCCGGAGAACTCGGCGATCTCGTCCAGCCGCTCGTCCACCTGCTTGGCGGTCAGGCCGGCGATGCGGCCGCGCAGGCGGATGTTGTCGAAGCCGGTCGCCGTGGGGTCGATCCCAAGGCTGAGGTCGAGCAGGGCGGCGATATGGCCGTTGACCTCGATGGAGCCTTCGTCCGGCTCGTAGGCGCCGGACAGCGCGCGCAACAGCGTCGTCTTGCCCGAGCCGTTGTGGCCGATCAGGCCCAGCCGGTCGCCGGCCTTCAGCTCCAGGTTCAGGCCGGAGATGGCCGTGACCTCGGTCGAGCCGTGGTGCGATCCCAGCTTTCCGCCAACGGCGATCTTGGCCAGGTGCTTCTTCAGCGACTTGGCGTCGACCCCGTAGACGGGGAAGCGGAGGCTGAGATCGCGGCAGGAGATGGAGACGTTGGTCATCAGAGGTAATGCACGATCCGCCGCCGGGTGTTGGCGAACAGGCTGAAGACCAGGCCCCAGCCGATCAACGCCATCAGCGCCAGCACCAGATAGCTGTGCGGCTCGACCGCCTTGCCGATCAATGGCGCGCGGACCGCCTGCAGCAGGTGGTAGAAGGGGTTGAAGTCGAGGATCCAGCGGTACTTTTCCGGGATGCGGTCCGGCGGCCAGTAGACGGGCGTCATGATCGCCGCGGCCTGGGTGACGGAGGCTACCGCCTGGGGGATGTCGCGGAAGCGGGCGGAGATGATCGCCACAAGCATGGAGATCCAGGCCACATTGATCACCAGGAAGATGAAGCCCAGCGCGGCCGCGGGATAGTTGGCCCCGGCCCAGAGACCGGCCCAGACCAGCACCGCGCCCACGATCACCACGTGGTGGCCGAGGTTGATCAGGTTCCGCAGCACGGTGCGCCAGACGAAGGTGAACATCGGCAGGGCGGTCTGGCTCAGCATGCCGGCCGCCTGGACGAAGGTGTCGCAGCCCTCGTTGATGGTCGTCGTGACGAAGCCGAAGAAAACGATGCCCACCGCCACCAGGGGCACGAATTCGTGCACCGGCACCCGGAACAGGCCGCCCCATAGGACACCGATGCCCAGGATCATCAGGCCCATGGAGAGCGTGATCCACAGCGGCCCCAGGATTGAACCCCGATAGCGCGAGACCACGTCGTGCCAGGCCAGCGACCGCGCCAGGTCGATCCGCTCGACCGAGGTGCGCAGGTCGCGCAACGCCATCTGGGCCTCGAACAGCGTCCCGCGCCGTCCGGTCCGCAGCATGTGGGTGGCGGTGTCCATGATTCTGGTTTTCGGGGTCCCCGAGGAAAGGCGCGCTCGTAACAGGCAAGCCTAAGGCGGCGCAAGGATGGCGCCGAGCGCTTTTGCAGCCAGTACTTTGCCAGGCTCGGCGCTTCCGTGTTAGCCGGGCGCATGGCGT
Organism: Pseudomonadota bacterium; assembly: GCA_018241625.1. Taxonomy (GTDB): domain Bacteria; phylum Pseudomonadota; class Alphaproteobacteria; order Caulobacterales; family Caulobacteraceae; genus Phenylobacterium. The sequence continues at coordinate 6,422 of JAFEDM010000080.1, forward strand.
CGATCGCAAAGACCGCGCGCAAGGGAGCGGTTCCGGAGAGCCGGCGGCGCAAGCCGGGGGATGCGGACCCCTCGCTGGAGGGCGCCGGCGTCTGGCTGGTGATCCCCTGCTACAAGGTCAAGGCCCACATCCTGGACGTGATCGCCAAGGCGCCCGCCTGGGCCGAGGGGATCGTCTGCGTCGACGACGCCTGCCCGGAAGGCTCCGGCGCCTTCATCGAGGCCAACGCCAACGACCCGCGTGTCGTGGTGGTCAAGCTGGCGCAGAATCAGGGCGTCGGCGGCGCCACCATGGCCGGCTACCGCGAGGCCATCGCCCGCGGCGGCCAGGTGCTGGTCAAGGTGGACGGCGACGACCAGATGGACCTCGGCTACATGCCGCATCTGGTCGCCCCGATCCTGCTGGGCGAGGCCGACTACGCCAAGGGCAACCGCTTCACCTCGATCAGCCACCTGGCCGAGATGCCGCCGGTGCGGGTGTTCGGCAACGCCGCCCTGTCGTTCGCGGCCAAGCTCTCCACCGGCTACTGGAACATCTTCGACCCCACCAACGGCTACACCGCCATCGAGGCCCAGGTGGCCCAGATGGTGATCGCCAAGCGGGTGTCGCGGCGGTTCTTCTTCGAGACCGACCTGCTCTACCACCTGGGCACCCTGCGCGCGGTGGTCCGCGACGTGCCCATGCCGGCCCGTTATGGCGGCGAGGTCTCCAACCTGCGGATCGGCGCCATCATCGGGCCCTTCGCCTTCAAGCACCTGACCAATTTCCTGCAACGGCTGCTGGGCCAGTACTTCGTGCGTGACTTCAACGCCGCCAGCCTGGAGTTGGTGTTCGGCGTGTTCTCCATGCTGTTCGGCATCGGCTATGCGGCGCACTACGTCTCGACCAACCACCACGGCCAGGCGGCCTCGGCCGGCGTGGTCATGGCCGCCGCCCTGCCGGTGATGCTGGGCGCGCAGCTGCTGATGCAGGCGCTGAACTTCGACGTGCTGAACTTCCCGGTGCGCCCGATCCACCCCTATCTGCGCACCATCGCGCGGATGGAAGCCGAGGAGGCGGTGTCATGACCTGGAAGGACATGCTGCTCTGCGCCGGCTTCTCGCTGGCCCTGCCGGTCGGCCAGACCCTCTTCAAGTTCGCCGCGGTGACCAATGCGCGGCTGTCGGGGCCGCTGCCGATCCGGCTGATCACCAACCTGCCGCTGCTGGGCGCCTTCGCCTGGTACGGCCTGACGGCCCTGTTCTGGTTCTACATCCTGACGCGGGTGCCGCTCAGCTTCGCCTACGCCTTCTCCATCGTGGGCTCCGGCCTGGTGCCGCTGATGGCCTGGCTGGTGTTCAAGGAGCCGCTCGATTGGCGGTTCGCCGTGGGCTACCTGCTGATGCTGGCGGGCTTCGCGGTAATCATGCAGGGCCAGGGCGCCCACGCCGCGGGCTGAGCGGGCCGCCTAGGCTCGCGAGGCCAGGAAGGCGTCAGCCGCCGCCCGGACCTCCGCGTAGGGGACCTCGAACATCCGCTCGTAGAGCAGCACGCCGTCGTGGGGCCGTTCGCGCACCCGCGCCGGGTCCAGCCTCTGGTGGCTGAATCGATAGCGGGCATAGGTCCAGAACATCGTCGGCCACAGGCCCAGCCACGCCCGCTCCCGCCAGAAGAACCGCACCGCCGCCATCCAGCGGAGCATGTGGCCGACGGACAGGGCGTGGACGAAGCGTCGCCCGTTCTCCGGCAGCGCACGGCCGCCGTGGAACAGCGGCGCCGGGAGCCCCTTGCCGTTGTAGAGGGCGATCATCTCGACCGGCACGCCGCCCCGCGCCGCGGCGACCTGCGAGGCCAGGAGGCAGCACATGTCGTGATCCATGTGGCCGCCTTCCCAGGCCGGACAGACCAGCCGCGTGACCTCGACACCGTTCAGGGCCGCCTCGATCGCGGCGTAGGCGGCCGGCAGCGCCCGATGGACCTGGCCGTCCAGCGCGCCGGTCCCCTGGCCCACGTGGACGGCGCGGGCCGGGTCGAGCCCCAGCCAGGTGAGCAGTGCGCGGGTCTCGCCGTGGCGGCGCGCCCGGCGAGCCTCGCCCATATAGTCGGCCACATAGAGGAAGAGCTGGTCCTCGCCGGCGTCGCGCGCGGCCTCCAGGACCGGCAGGCCGCAATATTCGTCGTCGAAATGGGCCAGGATCCAGACGCGGGTCATCAGTAGGGGTCGAAGTCGAGGAAGTTGAGCGCCACGGCCTCGCGATCGAGCGCCTTGGGGACGGTTCCGTCCAGTGGCCGCCAGATGAGATTAAGTGGCGAGGGGCGCAGACGCTCGGGGATCGCCAGGAACCCGTGGCGGCCCAGGCCGGCGCGCGGCTCCAGCCCCAGGAACAGGGTCGCCGCCAGCGGCGCGCCCCGACCCACCGGCGCGCCC
>JAFEDM010000081.1 GCA_018241625.1 Pseudomonadota bacterium
AGGTCGATGGCGAACAGGAACAGGCCGGCGGTCTCGTGCAGGAAGCCCTGGGCCAACTCGTCACCGCCGAAATAGGTCATCAGGATCAGCGCCATGATCCGGATGATGTTGCCCAGGATCGCGATGGGGATCGTCGTGGCGGTCAGCAGCGCTGCGTAGCGCGCCTTCGATCCCCGCAGCAGGTAGATGTAGAGCAGGCTCACCGCGATCAGGCCGATGAGCGAATTCATGCCGGAACAGGCGTCCTCCACGAGCAGGCGGTAGGACCCCACATAGATGGTGACCCCCTCGTGGCTGACCGGGATGCCGACACCCGAAAGGATGTTCATCGCCGCCGAAGAGACGAACTGCTTCAGGGGCGCGGTCACTTGGTCCATCGCCCAGTGCGGCGGCGGGATCAGGAACGCCAGATAGCCCACGGGGAACCACAGCGCCGTCAGGGCCCGCAGACCGATCCGCGAATAGAGCAGCGAGACGCCCGCGCCATACAGGCCCGCGGCCTCGAAGGTCATGAAGTCGAAGGCGCGGCCGAAGACATAAAAGGCCAGCGAAACCACGAGCCCGACCAGGGCCAAGGCCAGGGATCCGGGCGCGAACTGCGACTTCGCCGCGGTCAGGCCACGGACCAGCAGCCATGCGCCCACCGCCAGCACGATCGGGCCGTGCGCGCCGAGCTCGGTGTTCCACACCTGCTGGCCCAGCCCGATGATCGTCGGGATCGCCAACGCCGCAAATCCGAGGAACAAGGCCAGGTTCGCAGGCGTCAGAAACGTCCGGAGCTGAACCGGACCGGCGCCGACTTTCTGCGCCTCAGCCGTCATCGCCTGCTCTCTCCCAAACCCTTTTTCGACGTCGCCCTGACTGTCGCCGGCGGCGTCATGCCTTCGCACAAGATTTCGCCCCGAGCGATACGACAATTTGCACCGTGGGTGCTAACGATTTGAAACCAGTCAGCAAGTAATGGCCCTTAAGGTTGAGGCGTGCCGGTAAGCCTCGGGCGTGATAGACTCGAGCGCCGCCACAGGTGGGACATGATGGACGCTGGATCACAGAATCTGATTGCATTGCTCGTCGTGCTTGGCATCGCGGGTGTCGGCGCGGTCGTGGTTGCGTTCCTCGCGAGCGAAACGCTGCGCACCGAGGGCCTGCGCACCATGGTGAAACGCTGGCTTCGATAGGCAAGATCGTCCAAATCCGCGGTCGAGCCGTCAGAGCTCTGGAAGCAGTCAATTAGATGCCGTCGACGCCAGAGGGCGACCTTGGCGCGGGAGAAGTTCTTTTGCCGGACGACGCTGCGATGAAGCCCGAACCGGCGCCCGCAGCTGGCGTCGCGGGGATCCGGGGATCGGTTTCCCAGCGTCTCGCCGTCCTCATGTCAATGCGCCGTTCGAAGACCGGCCAGACGATCGTGCGCGCCAGCAGCTGGTCGGCGGCCAGCTATGCGTTCAGCACCGTGCTGCGCTTCGTTTCCCGCGTCACCCTGGCGAAGTTCCTCAGCAACTCCGCCCCGATGGGCGACGTGACGATCATCACCGTGATCCTGTCGGGCCTCGAGCTGCTTTGCGACCTGGGCATCGGCGTCGGGATCGTGCAGCACAAGCAGGGCGAGGACGAGGCCTACCTGGGGACCGCCTTTTCGGTGCAGGTCCTACGGGGGATTATACTGTGCGTGCTGGCCGCCGCGCTCGCTGTCCCGGTGGGCTGGGTCTACCACGACGCGGCTTTGGCCCCGCTTCTCGCGTTCAGCGGGCTTTCGATCCTCTTCCGCTCATTGGCGAACCCCGGCATGTGGCTTCTCACGCGGCGCGTGGACCTCCAACGCCCGGCGATCCTGACCATGGTCACCGAGATCGTGGGCTTCCTGGTCACTGTTGGGTGGGCGATCGTCGCGCCGTCGGCATGGGCGATCGTCGGCGGCACCGTCGCTACGACCGCAGCGCTGTGTGTGGGCTCCTATTTCATTGCGCGCCCCGTTCGGTTTGCCTGGGACAAGGCTATGGCCCGGGACATCATCCACTTCGGCGGTTGGATGTTGCTGTCGTCTGCGACGTTCTTCCTCAGCAGCCGCGGCGAAAACCTAATCCTCAAGGGGGCCGTTCCTGACGTCCAGTTCGGCTGTTTCGCCTTTGCGTCCATGATCGTCTCGACCCCCGTTTCGGCGATCGCACAGCTTGCCGGCCAGGTCTTCTTCCCCGTGCTGGCCGCATCGCTTCGAGACGATCGCGAACGGGCGGCCCGGCAGTACGGGCGCAGCAAGTGGGCGTTCTCAGCCATCGCCGTCTGTTTCGCCTGGGGAGCGATCTTCGTCGCGCCCCCACTTGTCGCGCTCTTTAAACTCCCGACGGGCTTTGGCGATCTGTCCTGGATGGTGCCGCTGTTGGGCGTACGCGCCGCACTGGACATTGTCGCCGCGCCGACGAGCTATGTTCTCATCGCCTCCGGCGGTTCGCGCTTTGCCTCGATGGCCAACGTGGTGCGCCTCATCGCCCTGGTGGCGGGGCTATTGTTCACCGTGCACCAGTGGGGACTGCCCGGCGCCATCGTCGCATTGGTGGCGGCGCCTGCCCTCTCCTACCTTGTCTTCCTGCCCGGGTTGAAGCGAGGTGTCCCCGGCGCCGTGCGCCCCGAAGTCATGAGTCTCGGAGTGTTCTGGATCGGTGTCCTCATCGCCTTGATCATTCGTTTCGCGATCCTGCGCTAGACGCGAGGCGCATCTACGCTTGGGATACCCGTCGTCGGAGACGACCGCCGATCAGTCAGTTCACGAGTGAACGCTAGAAGCCGTTCATCACCGTCCCGACCGCATGCGCCCGTTCTTTCCTCAGTTGGTCGGCCAGCACGCGGACGTCCGAAACGAGCGTGTGGTTCTTGCGGGCCACGATCAGCGCAAATCCGGCAACGGTGCTGATGCGCAGGCCGTCGGCGCAGCTGTTGGCCGGCGGGGTGTCGATGATCGTCATGTCGTAGTCGCGAAGGCAGCTGTTGATCAGCACCGGAAAGCCCTCGGCCGCCAACAACTCGTGGGCGGCGCCGTCAGGACGGCCTGCCGAAAGGACATCCAGATTCGGCAAGACGTTTTCGTCGATGAACTCGGCCACGGTGTCCGCCTCAGACCGGAGGCACTCATACAGGCCGCCGCCGGAGAGCGGCGGCTCGAAGTAGGTCTGGATCGATGGACTGCGCAGATCGCCGTCGATCAGCAAGGTCTTCACGCCGATCTGAGAAAGGGCGATCGCCAAATTCACCGCAATGAAGGTCGCGCCGACCTCTGGACTGGGGCCGCAGATCGCCAGGGCGCGGCGTCCCATCTGGATGTGCTGCGATTGAATGCGGGTGCGCAAGGCGCGTACGGCCTCAGCGGCCTCCCCGCTAGGGTCGGTCAGCAGGATCTTGCGACGGGGATTGTCGGCCGCGGAGGAGACGGGCGCCAAGCGCTCCGAAGGTTCCTTGCGGGAAGTCGAGGACCGCGCCACTACGCACTTGCTCCAACAACGGCGTCTTGACGACCGGACGAACGGGGGGCCCGGGCGGGACGCTCCCTCATCGCCGGTCCGACAATGGCCAGGCAGCTAAGGTTCCGATCGAACTCCAAATCCTCGACTCCGCGGACACGGCGATTGAGCAGTTCCACGAGGATCGCGAGGACCAGCCCAAGGGAAAGACCCAGGGCAAAGGACCCGATGATGATCAACGGCTTGTTCGGGAAAGCCGGCTTTTCAGGCGTCACCACCACGCCGACCGGCGACATCCCGGCATCGGCCACGCCGGCCTCCAGGCTGAGTTCCGCGGCGCGCTCAGAAGTCTTTTGATATTGGTCGCGCCGCAGATCCAACTCGGATTGCAGCTGGTGCAGCCGCTCGATCTTGTCGCGCTCGGCGATCACGACGCCTTTCTGCTGCTGAAGGGCGCGGGAGACCTCCCCCATGACGGCTGCCGCGCTTGGCCCCGCCTTCGCGGCGGCCTCCTCCTGCTGGACGACCTTCGCCACCATCGCCCGCTGCGCCCGAAGTTGCTGCATGACTGGATGGTTGGGCCCTAGCTTCTCGCCGTTCTGAGCGATCTCCGCATCAATCTGGGCGAGCTGCAATTTGGACTGCGAGGAGACGGTGACCGGCGCCGAGAGCGCGGCCGCCGGCGCATTCGCCGCCTGCGCCACGAGCGCCGCTAGACGAGCGCTGTCGGTATCCTGCTGGGAGCCAGCCTTGTCGCCCTGCATGACAATGCCATTCGCACGTTCGTACGTGGCGACGGCGTTCTGCGCCTCTTCCGCGCGCTGGCGCGCAATATCAGCCTGGCTCGAGTACCATTGGGCATTGCGAGTGGCGTCTTGCCGGCGGGTGGCCAACGAATAGTCGACAAAAGCCTGCCGCAGTGCGTCTGCACCGTTCTTGGCTTCGATCGGCGACGATGAACTGAAGGTGATATCGAAGATCGTGCCCGAGCCGAGCCCGGCCTTGGTGCGGTCGGCCACCTGGGCGGCAAGCCAACGGCGGAAATCCCGATTGTCGTTGGCGGGGCGCGCCTGGTACTGCGCGATCCGGCCAGGGTCACTGAGCCAGCCCAACCTGTCCACGACCGGCGCGGTGACCTGGTAGTCCTTGACCAGCTCTTTCTGGGTTTCGACGTAGGCGCCGAAGTTCTGGATATTCTGAGCTTGGCCCGTAACGGTGTCAGGCTTGAGCACGTTCATCATGACGTGCGCCGTCGCGTCATAGCGAGGCTGAACGATCAGGGTCACGGCAAGCCCACCAATGAAGGTGAAAACCGTGCAGGCGACGATCAACAGCCATCGTGCCCAGATGATCCGCAGGAATTGGATGATACTCATCGTTTGGTCCTATCCCGCTAGAACAGTCGTTCGCCGATCTTGATGATGTCGCCAACCTTCACGTTGTCCTCGAGCGACACCTTCTTCACTGGCTTGCCATCGCGGATCAGCGTGACCTTGTTCTCGCTGCCGTTCTCGGTGACGCCGCCGCCACGGGCAATCGCCTGGCGGATCGTCATCTTGTCGGAGACCGGAAAGGCCCCGGGAGATTTGATCTCGCCCGAGATGTAGAACACCTCCGCCTCTTGCGTCGGCACGTAGATCTTGTCCCCGGCCTTCACGATCGGGTCCTCGTCGCCCGAACCTTGCGCCAGCTTGTCAACGGAATACCGTTCCGCCTTGTCCGCTCCAGCGCGCGTCAGGAGAACATAGGCCGAGCCGACGCCGCCCCGGACGCCGACCTTGGCGATAATCTCGGAGAGCCTATAGTTCCGATCAAGCGGCAGAAGCCCTGGGGTTCCGACATTGCCCAGCACGGTGACGTAACGGCTGGAGATGCCGACCACGTCGGCCCTGACGACTGGATCAGAATAGAATCCGCCTTTGATAAGGGCCTGACGGATATCGTCCGAGAGCTCAAGGACGGTGCGGTCGACAGCCTTTATGCGACCAATCATCGGCAGCAAGACGGTTCCGTCGGGCGACACCCGGGTCCGTGTGTTGAACTCACCGCGACCGACGAGGCCCACATCGACGGCGTCACCGACACCCAGCAGATAGGAACTGTCGACCGCAGCGGCCGGTGCGGAACTCGCCGGGGCAGCCTCCGCCGGCTGAGCGGGCGTCGGCGCCGCCGCCGGCGGCTGTGCGGAGCCTTGCGCGTGAGCTGTTGTGATCATCACAACAGTCATGACGAGGCTCAGA
>JAFEDM010000082.1 GCA_018241625.1 Pseudomonadota bacterium
AAATGAACCTTCACCGGTGTGGGGCGCTTTAGCTGCCGATAGAGGCAGTTGGAGACCCCCGCCATGAAGATCGCGATCATCACTGCAGTCGCCGCGACCGCCCTGATCGGCGGCGCGGCCTTCGCGCAGCAACCGTCCACGCCGGCTTCGGCCCCGCCCGCCGCGTCTACGGGCACGGCCACCTCGACCTCGGTGACCACCACCGATCCAGCCACGGGCGCCACCGCGACCGTCACCACCCTGACGAACGGCCCGGTGCCGGACACCCCGGCCAACCGCGCCAAATACGGCCAGCCGATGTCCAACGCCGGCAAGCGCACGCCGGCCAAGGGCAACTAGGGCCATACTGAATCCCCGCTCTCGGGCGGGTTGAAGCTGAGGTCGGCGGGCCCTATGGTCCGCCGACTTTTTTTGCGCCTGCGAACAACCCCAAGATTCCCCTAGGCCGATGCCGGAAAAACCGCTCTCGTTTCAGGACCTGATCCTGAGGCTCCATGACTATTGGAGCCGGCAGGGCTGCGTGATCCTGCAGCCGCACGACATCGAGGTGGGCGCGGGCACCCTGCACCCGGCGACCGTGCTGCGCGCGCTGGGCCCCAAGCCGTGGCGCGCGGCCTATGTGCAGCCCTCGCGCCGCCCGGCGGACGGCCGCTATGGCGAGAACCCGAACCGGCTGCAGCACTACTACCAGTACCAGGTGATCCTGAAGCCGAACCCGGACAATCTGCAGGACCTCTATCTGGGCAGCCTGGCCGCCATCGGCCTCGACACCCGCCTGCACGACATCCGCTTCGTCGAGGACGACTGGGAAAACCCCACGGTCGGCGCCTGGGGCCTGGGCTGGGAGGTCTGGTGCGACGGGATGGAGGTGACCCAGTACACCTACTTCCAGCAGGTGGGCGGCCTGGACGTCTGGCCGGTGGCGGGCGAGCTGACCTACGGCCTTGAGCGCCTGGCCATGTACCTGCAGGGCGTCGAGCACTTCACCCAACTGGCCTTCAACGACCCGGACGGCCCGGCGCCCATGACCTATGGCGACGTCTTCCTGGAGAACGAGCGCCAGCAGTCGGAAGCCAACTTCCACGGCTACGACGTCGACATGCTGAAGCGCCAGTTCGAGGACATGGAGCGCGAGGTGCCGCGCCTCTTGGCGATCAAGGGACCGCAAGGGCAGGCCATCGTCCTGCCGGCCTACGACCACGTGCTGAAGGCCAGCCACCTGTTCAACAAGATGGACAGCCGCGGCGCGATCGCCGTGGCCGAACGCCAGAGCTACATCGGCCGCATCCGCGACCTGACCAAGATGTGCGCCGAGGCCTGGGTCGCCAACGAAGGCGGGAACCAGTGATGTTCGAGCATCAGGGGCAGACTCCTGCGGCGACTTCGCGGTCGCGGAGCCTGAAGCGTCAGGCGACCTTCACCGAGCGGAAGCTGTGGGACGAACTGCGCAAGCTGAAGGTGAACTTCCGCCGGCAAGCGCCCATTGGCCGCTACTTCGCTGACTTCGCGACCCATGGCGCGCGTTTGATCGTCGAGATCGATGGCGGTGTCCACGAGCGGTTGGATGAGGTCCAGCTCCGAGATTTCGAACGCCAGCAATGGCTCGAAGGGCAGGGGTATCGCGTCATTCGCTTCACCGATCGCCAAGTCGACGGCGACGTCCACAACTGCGTTGAAATCGTCCGCAAAGCCCTCCTCCTCGATGGAGGAGGGTTGGGTGGTGGTGCGGCCGCTGAGCAGAATGAAAGGCGCATGTTGGCGCCGACGCCATCCGACGCCTGGGCCACCACTGTCCTGCGCACACCACCATCCCCGACCCTTCCTCCATCGAGGAGGAAGGGAGAGTAGACATGCCTCAACTCCTCCTCGAACTGTTCAGCGAAGAAATCCCCGCGCGCATGCAGGCCAACGCCGCGCGCGACCTGGAGCGCCTGGCGCGTGAGAAGCTGGCCGCCGAGGGCTTGTTGCCCGAGGCGCTGAAGACCTTCGCCGGTCCGCGCCGCCTGACCCTGGTGGCGGAGGGACTGCCCGTCGCCCAGGCCGACCGCCATGAGGAGCGCAAGGGCCCCCGCGTGGGCTCGCCCGACCAGGCGATCGACGGCTTCCTGCGTTCCACAGGCCTGACCCGCGATCAGCTCACCGAGCGCGACGGGGTCTATTTCGCCCACCTGCACAAGGCCGGCCGCCCGACCGCGCAGATCGTCGCCGAGATGGTCGACGCCATTGTCCGTGGCTTCCCCTGGCCGAAGTCGATGACCTGGGGCCGCGGCACGCTGAAGTGGGTGCGACCGCTGAAGCGCATCCTCTGCGTCTTCGACGCCGAGGTCGTGCCGTTCAACATCGACGGCATCGACAGCGGTGACACCACCGAAGGCCACCGCTTCATGGGCTCGGCCCAGCCGTTCCAGGCCCGCGACTTCGACGCCTATGCCGACGGCCTCGCCCGCCACTTCGTGGTCCTCGATCCCGAGGAGCGCAAGGAGCGGATCATGGACGCCGCGCGCACCCTCTGCTTCGCGCGCAACTTCGAGCTGGTCGAGGACGAGGGCCTGCTGGACGAGGTCTCGGGCCTGGCCGAATGGCCGACGCCGATCCTGGGTGACATGGACCCGGCCTTCCTGGACCTGCCGGCCGAGGTGATCCGCACCTCCATGCGCACGCACCAGAAGTATTTCGCGGTGCGCGATCCGAAGTCCGGCTTCCTGGTCCCGCACTTCCTGGTGGTCTCCAACATCGAGGCCGCCGACGGCGGCGCGGTCATCGCCGCCGGCAACGCCAGGGTGCTGTCGGCCCGCCTCTCCGACGCCCGGTTCTTCTGGGACGAGGACCTGAAGGTCCGCCTGGAGGACCGGCTGGAGAAGCTGCAGGGCGTCACCTTCCACGCCAAGCTCGGGACCATGGCCGAGCGGGTGGAACGGATCACCTCACTCGCCAAGGAGCTGGCGCCGATCCTGGGCGCCGATCCAGACCGAGCCGAGCAGGCGGCGCGGCTCTGCAAGGCCGATCTCGTCAGCGGCATGGTCGGCGAATTCCCCGAACTGCAGGGGATCATGGGCGGCTACTACGCCGAGAAGGAGGGCCTGGCCCCCGAGGTCGCCGGCGCCATCCGCAGCCACTACCGCCCGCAGGGCCCGAGCGATGACGTGCCGACCGAGCCGGTGGCCGCCACGGTCGCCCTGGCCGACAAACTCGACACCCTGGTCAGCTTCTTCGCCATCGACGAGAAGCCCACCGGCAGCCGCGACCCCTTCGCGCTGCGCCGCGCGGCGCTGGGCGTGATCCGGATACTTCTGAGCACCCGAGCCAGGCTGACATTGGGAGCAATGGTTGCGGTTGCTGCCAAAAATCTCCGCCGCCAGGGGCTAATGCGTGAGATCCAACGGGCGCATGACTGGATCGCTCCCTATCGCTGGGGAGAAGACGAGAAGGGTAAACCGAGCTTCGTTCTTATCGCTCCGCCTAGAGAAACCCATATCGTTGAAACCTTCGATGAGATCCAAAGTTACTGGGATCTTGCGGCGGGGCCGGATTATTTTGGATATGATATCCGCTTGATCTTCCCCGGCTCCATCGAGATGGATTCCGGTGGCGTCATTACCGAAGTTTTTGATGAACTACCCACCGACTACAACGTCTTCTCAACCGTTCCGCGGTTCGGTTCATCACTAGAGAACATCGTCTCAGAGGTTTTGGCCTTCTTCGCCGACCGCCTGAAGGTCCTCCTGCGCGAGCAGGGCGAGCGTCACGACCTGGTGGATGCGGTCTTCGCCCTGGGCGACGACGACCTGGTGCGGATCGTCTCCAAGGTGAATGCGCTCTCCGGCTTCCTGGGGACCGAGGACGGCAAGAACCTGCTGGCCGGCTACAAGCGCGCCGTGAACATCCTCAAGGCCGAGGAGAAGAAGGGCGCGCTGCCCTCGGGCGAGCCGAACCCGAACGTGAGCGGCGAGGAGGGCGGCCTGGCCGCCGCGGTCGGCCACATGCAGATCGAGGTCGGCAAGGCGCTCGACAAGGAAGACTACGCCGCGGCCATGCGCGAGCTCGCCGCGCTGCGGGCGCCGGTGGACGCGTTCTTTGAGAAGGTTTTAGTGAACTCCGATGTACCAGCCGAGCGTGAGAACCGCCTGAAGCTGTTGATCAAGGTCAGGGACGCCATGGGTCGCGTGGCGGATTTCAGCCAAATCACCGGTTAGAGATCACCGGCTGAGGACGAAGCAGGAGACGAGGGACAAGATGGCCGCCGAAACCATGACCAAGACACAGTGGGTCTATGCTTTTGGCGGCGGCGGCGCGGACGGCGACGCCTCCATGAAGAACCTGCTGGGCGGCAAGGGCGCCAACCTGGCTGAGATGTCGTCGCTGGGCCTGCCGGTGCCGCCGGGCTTCACCATCACCACCGAAGCCTGCACCCACTTCTACGCCAACGACCGCAAGTACCCGGCCGAGCTGGACGCCCAGGTGGCCGCCGGCCTGAAGACGGTGGAGAAGCTGACCGGCAAGGCGTTCGGCGACGCGGCCAACCCGCTGCTGGTCTCGGTCCGCTCGGGCGCGCGCGCGTCGATGCCGGGCATGATGGACACGGTGCTGAACCTCGGCCTCAACGACGCGACCGTCGAGGGCCTGGCGAAGCTCGCCGGCGACCGCCGCTTCGCCTTCGACAGCTATCGCCGCTTCATCCAGATGTACTCCAACGTGGTCCTCAACCTGGACCACCACATGTTCGAGGAGATCCTCGACGAGCATAAGGAGCGGCTGGACGTCACCGTCGACACCGCCTTGTCGGCCGACGACTGGGAAGCCGTGGTCCGCGACTACAAGCGCGCCGTCGAGGACGAGCGCGGCGAGCCCTTCCCGCAGGACCCGCAGGCCCAGCTCTGGGGCGCCATCGGGGCGGTGTTCACCAGCTGGATGAACGACCGGGCGAAGTTCTACCGCCGCATGCACGACATCCCGGAAAGCTGGGGCACGGCGGTCAACGTTCAGTCGATGGTGTTCGGCAACATGGGCGACAGCTCCGCGACCGGCGTGGCCTTCACCCGCAATCCGTCCACCGGCGAGAACCGCCTCTACGGCGAGTTCCTGATCAACGCCCAGGGCGAGGACGTGGTCGCCGGCATCCGCACGCCGCAGGCGCTGACCAAGGTGGCGCGCGAGGAGATGGGCGAGAAGAACCCCTCCATGGAGGAGGCGCTGCCCGACGTCTTCGCCCAGTTCAAGGACGTCGTCGCCAAGCTCGAGACCCACTACCGCGACATGCAGGACATCGAGTTCACGGTCGAAAAGGGCCGGCTCTACATGCTGCAGACGCGCAACGGCAAACGCACCGCCAAGGCCGCGCTGAAGGTGGCCGTGGACCTGGCGACCGAGGGGCTGATCAGCCGGGAAGAGGCGGTGATGCGCGTCGAGCCGGCCTCGCTCGACCAGCTGCTGCACCCGACCATCGACCCGTCCTCGCCGCGCGAGGTGATCGCCACCGGCCTGCCGGCCTCGCCCGGCGCGGCCACCGGCAAGATCGTCTTCACCGCCGCCGACGCCGAACAGCAGGGCGGCTCGGTGGGCGCGGTGATTCTGGTGCGCGAGGAGACCTCGCCCGAAGACATCCGCGGCATGGACGCGGCGCGCGGCATCGTCACCGCCCGGGGCGGCATGACCAGCCACGCCGCCGTGGTCGCCCGCGGCATGGGCCGGCCCTGCGTCTCCGGCGCCGGCGAAATCCACATCGACCTGCGGGCCGGCGAGCTGCGCGCCCGCGGCCGCGTCTTCCGCGCCGGCGACGTGATCACCATCGACGGCTCGACCGGCGAGGTGCTGGCCGGCTCGGTGAAGATGATCGAGCCGGAGCTCAGCGGTGACTTCGCGACCCTGATGAGCTGGGCCGACGGCATGCGCCGGCTGAAGGTGCGCGCCAACGCCGAGACCTCGGTGGACGCCAAGGCCGCGCGCCAGTTCGGCGCCGAGGGCATCGGCCTCTGCCGCACCGAGCACATGTTCTTCGATCCCGCCCGGATCGCCGCCGTGCGCGAAATGATCCTCGCCGACGACGAGGCCGGCCGCCGCGCGGCGCTGGCCAAGATCCTGCCGATGCAGCGCGCCGACTTCGTCGAGCTGTTCGAGATCATGGAAGGCCTGCCGGTCACCATCCGCCTACTGGACCCGCCGCTGCACGAATTCCTTCCGCATACGGAGGAAGACGTCCAGGCCGTGGCCGAGGCGACCGGTCTGGATGCGGCCAAGCTGCTGCGCCGTGCGGGCGAGCTGCACGAGGTGAACCCGATGCTGGGCCACCGCGGCTGCCGCCTCGGCGTCTCCTATCCCGAGATCTACGAGATGCAGGTACGGGCCATCATCGAGGCCGCCTGCGAAGTGGCCGCTTCCGGCCGCCCGGCGCCGATCCCGGAGATCATGCATCCGCTGGTCGCCAAGGGCGAGGAGATGAAGTTCCTCCGTGAACTGACGGATCGCACGGCCAAGGCGGTGATCGCCGAGCGGGGCCAGAAGATCGAGTACATGGTGGGCACCATGGTCGAGCTGCCGCGCGCCGCCATCCGCGCCGGCGACCTGGCCGAGCACGCCGAGTTCTTCTCCTTCGGCACCAACGACCTGACCCAGACCACCTTCGGCATCAGCCGCGACGACAGTGGCCGGTTCCTGAACGCCTATATCGACAAGGGCATCTTCGAGAAGGACCCCTTCGTCACCATCGACCAGGATGGCGTCGGCGACCTGATCCGGCTGGCGGCCGAACGTGGCCGCGCGGCGCGCCCGAACGTCAAGCTCGGCATCTGCGGCGAGCACGGCGGCGACCCGGCCTCCATCGCCTTCTGCGAGACCGTGGGCCTGGATTACGTCTCCTGCTCGGCCTACCGCGTGCCGATCGCCCGCCTGGCCGCCGCCCAGGCGGCGCTCCAGGCCAAGGGCGGCGAGCGCGAAAAGGACCGCTAGGCCGGCGGCTACTCCGCGACCTTGCCCCTGGCCGCCGCCTGCGCCGTCACGGGGTGGGCGCTGATCCAGCCGTCGATCTGCGGCAGGCGCCTCGCCTGGATGTCGGCGTTGTTGCGGATCCGCGCGAGCGCCGTGAGCGCCTCGCCCCGCGCGTCCGGCGGCATGGTCTTGGCGTAGGCGGTCAGCTCGTCGGCCAGCTTCAGGTCGTTGGAGCCTTCGGCCACGTGCGGCACGAAGGTGGAGCGGCCGAGCGTGTCCAGGGTCCTGGTGATCGTCGGCAGATTGGCCAGGGTGAAGCGCCAGGCGAGCTGCGGATGGACGGCCGCCACCTCCTTCACCAGGGTCGGCGCGAGATTGGTCGGCGCCTCGTCCGTGATCGACAGGGCCAGCACCTGGCTCGCCAGCGACGCGTCGTCCACCGCCGCCAGGTCGATGTAGAGGTCGTTGCGCTCCAGCGGGTCCTTGGCCGCCCTGGCCAGCGCCCGGATCGCCTGGAAGGTCTGCGGGTCGGCGGCGCGGGCCGCACCTACCAGCACCCAGCGCCGCTCGTCGGCCGAGAGCTTCGACAGGTCGTTGGCCGTGGCCTTGAACCGCCGCGTCGCCTCCGCCGCCACCTTGGCGTCGCCCAGCTGCGACAGGCCCAGCAGCAAGGTCTCGCGCAGCAGGGCCTCGGCCGGGGCGTCGCGCGGCTTGGGGTCGAAGCCGACCCGCTCCAGCGCCGGCGCCAGCATGGCGCTGGCCCAGGCGCGGTAGGCGGCCCGGCGCGGTCCGGCCGCATAGTAGCCGTCGAGCCCGGCCAGCGTGCGGGCCTGCACCCGCCAGACCACCGCATCGGCGTCGCGGGGCAGGGCGGCGGTCAGGCGCAGGTAGTTGCCGATCGGCGCCTGGCCCGCCATGCCGAGCGCCAGATTGTCCTGCAGCAGGCCCAGCTGATCGCCTGACGCCAGGGCGGCGAAGCCGTCCGCGAGCGGCGCGAAGGCGCCGTTGTCGTACTGCACGCGGTAGTAGCCGAGCTGGCCGCCGTTCACGATGTCGCCCACCGCCCCGGCCTGGGGCGAGGTGCGCGAGATCAGCCGCTCCCTCGCCGGGCCGCCCGACACCGGCTTCAGCACCACCGGCGCGCGCCAGGACAGCACGCGGGCGTCGCG
>JAFEDM010000083.1 GCA_018241625.1 Pseudomonadota bacterium
ACCGGAGCGCGGGAGCCGCTCCAGGCGCCGTTCGAGACTGATCGGGTTGAACCGCATGCGCATGGCGCGGAACGGCGGGGCGTCGCTGTCCGGGCTGGCGCCGGTCAGGCCGGTGGCGTGGCAGGCGGCGCAGTCACGGGCGGCGAGTTCCCCACCACGGTCGGCCGGGGTGAGCGCCAGGGCGAAGGCGAAAGCTGCGGCGATCATGTCTGGTCCTCGTAGGCGAGCGGTTTGATGGCGGCGGCGGCCTTGTGGTCGGCGTCGAGGTCGTGGGCGAGCCGGCCCAGCAGCGCGTCGCGCGCCGCATCGTTCGGCTCGGCCTTGAGACGTTCGTCGAGCTCCAGCAGGAATTCGGCGCGGGCGTTGTGCCAGTCCTCCGCGGCGACGGCCTGCGGCGCGATGCGGTGGGCTTCAGCGGGGCCGGGAACCACGTCGTGGCGGCGAAGGACGTAGCTTTCGTCCATGTCCGGGGCCAGGACGTGGTCGGCGTCCAGGCCGCCGGCGACTAGGCGCTCGCGCAGCGCCGCGCGCGCCGGCGGCTCGCCGTGCAGCAGGAACACCTCGCCGCCCACCGGTCCGCGCGCCTTGACCCAATCGGCCAGACCCGCGGCATCGGCGTGGGCCGAATAGGCGTCGATCGAGCGGATCCGCGCCCGCACCTGGATCGGATCGCCCTGGATCGTCACCCGTCGCGCCCCGCCCTGCAGGATGCGGCCCAGGGTTCCGACCGCTTGGTAGCCGGAGATCAGCACGGTGGCCTGCCGCCGCCAGAGCAGGCGCTTCAGGTGCTTGCGCACGCGGCCGGCGTCGCACATCCCGCTGGCCGCCAGGATGATGTGCCAGCCGCTCAGGCGTTCCAGGGTGTCGCTTTCGGCCGGTGTCCGTAGGAACTTCAACCGCTCGCCCATGTGCAGGTCCTGGAAGGGATTGTGTTGGGTGGCGCGGTTCCAGCCGTGCTGCTGGAAGACTTCGGTGGCCTCGATGGCGAGCGGAGAGTCGAGGAAGATCGGACCCTTGGGGACCTGCCCCTCATCCATCAGGGTCATCAGATCGATGAGCAGCTCCTGGGAGCGCTCCACCGCGAAGGCCGGGATCAGCACTGGGCCGCCCGCGTCATGGGCCTCGTTGAGCTCCTTCGCCAGCAGGACGCGGCGCGCCGCATCGTCGAGGCGGGCGCGCTCGCGGTCCCCATAGGTGGACTCCACGATCAGGTGATCGCAGCCCGCCGGTCCCTCCGGATCCGGCATATAGTCGCGGCCGCCCGGCCCGAGGTCGCCCGAGAACAGCAGCCGCAGCCAACCCTCGTCGTCCTCGATCAGCACCTCGATCGAGGCGGACCCCAGGATGTGGCCGGCCTCCCAGTAGACGGCTTCGATGCCGGGGGCGACGTTGGCCTCGACGCCGAGCTTGACCTTCTCGAACTGCGCCATCACCTGCCGGGCGTCGGCCTCGGTGTAGATCGGCTTGACGGCGGGACGGCCGCGCTGGGCGTTACGGCGGTTGAGGTGCTTGACCTCGCTTTCCTGGATGCCGCCGGCGTCGGCCAGCATCACCCGGCAGAGGTCGCGGGTCGCGGCCGTGGCGTAGATCGGGCCGGAGAAGCCGGCCTTCATCAGCTTGGGCAGCAGGCCCGAATGGTCGATGTGGGCGTGGGTCAGCAGCACCGCGTCGATCGACTTCGGATCGAAGGGAAAGTCGTCGTAGTTCAAGGCCTTGAGGGTCTTCGAACCCTGGAACATGCCGCAGTCGATCAGGATTGTGGCCTTGGGCGTCTGCAGCCGCGCGCAGAAGCCGGTGACGCAGCCGGCCGCGCCGTGGAAGCTCAGGGTGATGCTCAAGGTTGCAGTTCCTCGCGAAGGGCGCTGGCCAGTAGCCCGGCCAGGAACAGGCCGTTGCTGGGGTGACGGCAGGAATCCGTGGAGATCAGCCGGCGCACGCCGGCGTGGCGCAGGCGCGCGGCGGCCGCATCGTCATAGAAAGCATGGGCGACCAGGGCGTCCACCGACCGGGCGCCGCCGCGGCGCAGGGCTTCGGCCGCGGTCGCCAGGGTGCCGCCCGAGGCGCAGATGTCGTCGACCAGCACCACCCGGCGACCGTCGACGGCGGCCGCGGCCGGCAGCGTCAGGGCGACGTCGCGGTCGCCTTCGCGCACCTTGCTCAGCACCAGGAACGGCGCGTCCAGGTGCGCCGCGACGGCGGCCGCCAACGGTTCCGACTCGCTGTCGGGGCCGACCACCAGGGGCGCGCCGCCGACGCCCGCGGCGCGGGCGAAGAACTCGGCCACCGACAAGGCCGTCACCTCCAGGGCCGGATAGGCCTGGGCCAGGCTGGCGGTGCGATGCAGATGAGGCTGGACGGTGACGATGCGGTCGAACGGCGCCGCCAGCAATCGCCCGACCACGTCGCGGCTGAGCGGCTGGCCGGGGGCGAACACCCGGTCCTGCCGCAGATAGGGCAGATAGGGCGCGACGAGGACGATCCAGTCCGCGCCGCCCCGGCGCAG
>JAFEDM010000084.1 GCA_018241625.1 Pseudomonadota bacterium
AGCGCGGATGCGCCGCCTTCAGCCGCCGGGTGCGCGTGGCAAGGCGCTCTGGCAGGTGGACGCCGTCAGCGCCGATCCGGCCGGCGAGTGCGGCGTCGGCGCCGACCAGCAGGACCAGGCCGCGCCGCCGGGCGATCTCCGCCAGCCGCCGTCCCCGCGCCTCGGCGTCCGCCGCGCCGAAGGCGCGGAACACCACGCCCGCGCCCCGCGGCAGGCGTTCGGCGATGGCTTCGGGATCGGGCGTCCGCGCCGGATCGGTGAAGAACAGGAGGTTCGGCAGGCTGCGGCCCTTCCGATAGGCCGCGCGGCGCCCTAGGTGTTGCGCCGTCCGCTCCAAGGTCCAGAAGCCCGAAATGGCCGTTTCTCCGCCCGCCGATGCTCCCCAATACCAGGATGTGTTGGCCCGGATCGCCCGCGCCGCGCAAGCCGCGGGGCGCGCCGCCGGCGACGTGACCCTGGTCGCGGTCTCCAAGACCCAGCCCTGGGACGCTATCGCGCCGGTGCTGGCCGCCGGCCAGAAGGTGTTCGGCGAGAACCGCGTGCAGGAGGCGCAGGCGCGCTGGACGGGCAAGGCTGAGGGCCTGACCCTGCACCTGATCGGCCCGCTGCAGACCAACAAGGCCGCCGACGCGGTCGCCTTCTTCGACGTGATCGAGACCCTGGACCGCGAGAAGCTGGCCCGGGTCCTGGCGGAAGAGGTGCAGAGGCAGGGCCGCCGCCCGCGCCTTTACGTCCAGGTGAACACCGGCGAGGAGCCGCAGAAGGCGGGCGTGATCCCCGCCGAAGCCGACGCCTTTATCGCCATGGCGCGCAAGACCTACGGGCTGGAGCCCGAAGGCCTGATGTGCATCCCGCCGGCCGAGGAGCCGCCGGGCCCGCACTTCGCCCTGCTGGCCAAGATCGCCGCCCGCAACGGGCTGTCCAAGCTCTCCATGGGGATGAGCGGCGACTTCGAGACCGCCATCGCCTTCGGGGCGACCAGCGTGCGGGTAGGCTCGGCGGTGTTCGGCGCACGCAGCTACCCGGCCTGAAGGCCTGCGGCCTCGGCCGGGTCGAACGGCTTCAGGTCCGCCTCCATCCAGCCGCGCCGCGCCTCGACGGAGAACAGCCGCGCCTTGCTCCAGTAGGCCAACGGCCAGTCCGACCGGCCGAGCGGTCCCGTCATCAGGGCGTCGGCGATCTCGTGCAGCGGCTGTTCGGGCGGGTGCGTGGCGAGGACGGCCCGCGCGGCGGCGAGCGAGGCCTGGGTGATGGTCTCGTGATAGCCCTCGGTGTCGGTGTTCTGGACCCCGGTCGCCTCGTTGTAGGCGCGGATCAACGCCGGCAGGCGATCCTCCAGCTGCCAATCGGGGCGATGGCGCAGCAGCCAGAGCGCGGCGGCGAAATGGGCGGCATGGGTCCATTCGGGCTTCGGCAGGGTGCGGTAGATCACGCCCAACCCGATGTGGTCGATGTCGGCGTCGCTTTCGAAAAAGGGTGGCATCTCGAAGGTCTCCAAGGGGAGAGCCCAAGCGGCGGAAAGCAAAAACCCCGCCGGTCGGGCGGGGTTTGCGGAAGGTCTCGAAGCTGGCTGTTCGCTAGTTCGGACCGGCCATGCGCGCCCACGCCGCCGAGAGACGGTTCTGATTCTGCTGGGCGCTTTTGCGGGCGAAGGCCATGGCGGCTGCATGCGGCGAGACCGCGGTTCTGTCAATGGCGCCGCTTCGGGCTCAGGCCTGAATGGCCACCGCGTCGCCCGGCTTCGCAAGCGCCAGCAGGGCCTCCATGTCGGGCCGGGCTATAGCCACGCAGCCCTCGGTCGGCAGGTAGCCGTCGCGCGCCAGGTGCAGGAAGATCGCCGAGCCCTTGCCGGAGATCGGCGGGTCGTCGTTGTAGCCCAGCACCACCACCAGGTCGTAGAGGCCGTCGTCGCGCCACAGGGTCTCGTGGCTGGCGGCATAGGGCGTCTTGACCGGGCGGTTGTAGGCCGCGTCGTCCGGCGCGTCGCACCAGCCGTCGTCGGGGGCGATGGCCGTTGTCGGCAGGGCGCTCGCCGGCGCCGCGCCCCTGTCGGGGCGGTACAGCAGTTCGCGGATCGGCCAGGTCCCGAGCGGCGAGGCGCCGTCGCCCTCGCGCTTGTCGGCGGCCGAGATGACGCCGCCCTTGCCCAGGGCGCAGCGCACGCGCCGGCCGGCGATGTCCAGCCAACCGCTTGTTCCGTCGCCATCGGCTGTCGCGTTGAAGATCACGTCCCGCTCCGAAAACCTTGTCGCCTCAAATCCCTTTGCCCGATCGGGGCGACCCGGTGCATGTTCAATCCGACATGGCGCAACGCAAGACCCTGCTCATCGTCGACGACGACACGGACCTGCGCGGGGCCGTCGCCGAACAGCTGCAAGCCGAGGATTTCGAGACCCTGGAGGCCGGGAACGCCGGCGACGGGGTGCGCCTGGCCCAGACGGCGCGGCCCGACCTGATCCTGCTCGACGTCGACCTGCCGGACTTCGACGGCCGCGAGGCCTGCCGGCGCATGCGCGAGAGCGGCGTGACAACGCCGGTGATCATGCTGACCGCCGCCGCGGCGGACGAGGACACTGTCCAGGGCCTCGACAGCGGGGCCAACGACTATGTCACCAAGCCCTACAAGTTCGCCGTCCTGCTGGCCCGCATCCGGGTGCAGCTGCGCGACTACGAGCATTCCGAGGGCGCGGTCTTCAAGCTGGGCGCCTATGAGTTCCGGCCCGCCGGCAAGCTGCTCATCGATCCGCAGGGCAAGAAGATCCGCCTGACGGAGAAGGAGACCAACATCCTGAAGTACCTCTACCGCGCCGGCGAGAAGCCGGTGTCGCGCGAGGAACTGCTGGCCGAGGTCTGGGGCTACAACGCCGGCGTCACCACCCACACGCTGGAAACCCACGTCTACCGCCTGCGCCAGAAGATCGAGAGCGATCCGGCGAACGCGAAGCTGCTGCTCACCGAGGCGGGCGGCTACAAGCTGGCGCCGTGATTCGGTTATTAGCGGCGGCAAGCGTCGCAGGGCTCTGCCTCGCGCCTCCCATTGCTCAGGCCTGCACCCTCATCCCATTCCCGCCCAACGTGCAACGCCAGAAGGAACGTGAAGCGTTCCGCCACGCCGACGTTGTCGCGACGATCGAGGTCGTTTCCGAGGACTATGAGGTGAGCCCGCGTTACGCGAACGCCTTCTTCGGGAACGCGACAGGGAAGATCCTTGACGCCAAGAAGGGGCCTATCAAACGCGGGGACCTGATCCACTTCGAGGTCACGAAAGGCTTCGATGGTATCGATTGCCCGGCCGGCTGGGACACGCTGACGGACCATCGATACCGCCTGTTGTTGAAGGTCGCGCCAAACGGCACACCGAAAATCATCTGGCAGCGGGAGGTCGCGCTCCAGTCTGATCTCAAACCCTCAGGTCCGCGCTGACCGGGGCGTGGTCGCTGGGGCGTTCCCATTCGCGCACGTCGTCGTGGATGCGGGACTGGGCCTTGCCGTCCAGGAAGGCCGCGTCGCGCAGGCCCGGGCTGACCAGGATGTGGTCCAGGCGCAGGCCGCGGTTGGAGACCCGGAAGTCCTGGGCGCGATAGCTCCACCATGAGGCTAGCTTCTGCGGCTCGGGATAGGCCTCTCGGGTCAGGTCGGTGAACTGGCCGGCGCGGTGCAGCGCCCACATGGCTTCGATCTCCACCGGCGTGTGGCTGACGATTTTCGACATGTACCGGTGGTTCCAGACGTCGTTCTCGCCGGGCGCCACGTTGAGGTCGCCGACGATGGCCAGCGGCGCCTTGGGGTCGCGCTTGGCGATCTCGGCGGTCAGCTTCTCGTAGAAGTCCAGCTTGTGGTCGAACTTGGGGTTCAGGGCGCGGTCGGGCACGTCGCCGCCGGCCGGGATGTAGAAGTTGTGGATCTCGACGCCGGCCACCTTCACGCCGACGCAGCGGGCGTGACCCTCGCGGCAGACGTCCAGGCCAGGCGCCTCCTCGATCGGCAGGCGCGAGGCGATGGCGACCCCGTGCCAGCCCTTCTGTCCGGCGATCTTCAGGTGCGGCAGGCCCATGTCCTCGAAGGCCTGACGCGGGAACTCGCCTTCGCGGCACTTGATCTCCTGCAGGCACAGGACGTCGGGCTGCTGCTCGGCCACGAAGCGGGCGGCCTGCTCATGGCGCAGGCGCACCGAATTGACGTTCCAGGTGCAGAGGCGAAGGCGCATGGCGCTCCTTAAGTCCCGGGGCCGGCCTTGGGAATGGGGCAAAAAGAGACGCCCGGGCACTGGAGAAGCCCGGGCGTTTCAAGTGGTCTCTCATGCCGCCGCCGGGAGGGGATAGGTTCCGGCACGGATCCGCCGGCGCGTGCGCGCGCTGGAGGCGTAGTGGCATCAAAGCCACAGACAAACGGAAAGGTCAAGTGAAGACGCGGAAGTCCTTGGCCGTGTTCAAAGTGTCACAATCCGGCGCGGCCCGGATCGGGCGCGCGGGTGTTCGGGTTCTTCAGCACGAACAGCGCGGGATCCAGCCCGGAGGTCTTCTCGAGGTCGCTGATCCGCACCTGGGTGACGTGCCCCTGGGCGTCGGTCACCGCCCAGGCGACCAGCCGCATGGGGGCGTCGGCGAAGGAAATGGCGATCTGGCCGGCGGTCTCGCGCTTGCCGTCGCGGGCCACGACGGTGAAGCCGTCGGCGGCGCGGGTCACCCTGGCCACCTGCACGCCCTTGTCCAGGCGGATGGTCTTGGCGAGGAACAGCGACAGCGGCGTGGCGCTGAGCGGATAGGCGGTGAAGGTGTTCAGCCGCTTGTCCTGAACGATCACCCGGCCCCCATCGGAGACCACCAGCAGGCCGGAGGGCGGGTCGTAGGCGAACCGCGCCTTGCCCGGCCGTTTCAGGAACAGCTCGCCGGTGGTCGGCGGACCGCGCCCGTCGGTCTGCACGAAGCGGCCCTTGGCCTCCGCCAGGCCCTGCAGGTAGGCGACGGCCTTGTCCACCAGCGCCTGGTCGTCGGCCGACAGGGCGGGCGCGGGCGCGGGCGGCGCGGTGGCCGACGCGGCGGCGGGCAGGAGGGCGGCGGTGGCGGCCAGGGCCAGAAGGCGGCGGCGGGTGGTCATCTCGGATCTCATGGGCGGCAAGGTGGCGGGCGATGGTGGCGTCAGCAAGGCTTGCCGGAACGCAGGAGCGCCTAGAAGGCGCCGGTGCGGCTGGACGCCAGGGTGAGGCGCACACGGTCCGGCGCGCCATTGCCGCCCGGGCAGGCGGCCGGCGTGAACTTCAGGTCGTAGCAGACCCGCACCTCGGTGAGCGCCTCGGTCCCGCGCTGCGACTGGACGAAGAGCTCGTCCGCGGTCAGCCAGGGGTTCTTGGCGATGAAGGCGGCGCGCACGGCGCCGGCGGTGAGGTCGCGGATGCCCTCGATCTTCGGGAGGGCGATCCGGTCGTAGAGCTTGGCGGCCTGGGCGAAATAGGCCTTCGCGTCGGGCCAGGCGGCGCAGGTCCCGTGCTTCTGCCACTCGTGCTGCAGCAACACCGCCGAGGGCGTTCGCCGCCACATTTCACGAACGGTCGAAGCCTCGAGTGCGCCGGCCGGCTTGCAGAAGCTCGGATAGGGCGGGTGGGCGCCGTCGGGCCACAGGCCGTGCAGGGTGAAACCCAGGGCCTGGGCGCACTCCATCTCCTTCGCGGTCGCCCCGCTGCCGCCCGATCGGCACCACTCCGGCGTCCAGTTCAGGGCGAGCACGTAGTAGGCGATCGGCACGCCGGCGACGATCTCGTCGGGGCGCGGGGTCAGCGCCGGCGCGGGCTTGAGGTCCGCCGGCGGCGCGGCATGGGCGAAGCCGGCCGCCAGGGCCGTCGCCAGGGCAAGCAGGAACGGCGCGCGCATCAAATCACTCCGGTGGGCAACTGCGGCCGCGCATCCTAGGTTCTCCCGCCATGGACGCCATCGCAAAGCTCGAAGCCCGCCGCGCCGAAGCCGAGGCCGCGGGCGACCTGGAAACCGCCGAACTTCTGGCCGACGCCATCGCGCGGCTGAAGTCGGGCGACAGCCCCCTGAAGGAACAGCAGCCCGGCCGCATGGGCCTGGGGACCAGCCAGGAAGACTACCGCCGCGACCCGTCGCGCAAGCTGCCGACCAAGCCGGACCCGATGACCAGCGGCTACAAGCCGGGCGGCCGCCGCGGCCGCTGATCGCCGCCGCGGTTGACACGCAAGTAATTGCTTGCATATAAGCCGCCATGGCCGACGAGATGGATCGGGTCTTCAAGGCGCTGGCGGACGCGAGCCGCCGGGCGTTGCTGGACGACCTGTTCCGCGAACCCGGCCAGACCCTGGGCGCGCTGGCCTCGCGCCTGGACATGACCCGCCAGGCGGTCAGCCAGCATCTCGCGGTGCTGGAAGCGGCCAACCTGGTTTCGACCGTCAAGCGCGGGCGGGAGAAGCTGCACTACCTGAACCCCATCCCGATCCACGAGGCGCACGGCCGCTGGATCGCCAAGTTCGAACGGCCGCGGCTCGACGCCCTGGCCGAGCTGAAACAGCGCCTGGAAGGGCCGCAAGGAGACCGCGATGGATAAGCCGTCCTACGTCTACGTCACCTACATCCTGGCCACGCCGGAGAAGGTCTGGGAGGCGATCACCGACGCCGAGGTCAGCGCCCGGTTCTGGCATCGCTCCAACGTCTCCGACTGGCAGGTCGGCTCGACCTGGGAGCACAAGTTCCCCGGCAAGCCCGCCGATCTGGTGGGCAAGGTGCTGGAGGCCGACCCGCCCAGCCGCCTGGTCATGACCTGGGCCGGGCCGGCGCACGTCGACAACCCCGACCGGGTCTCCGTCGTCGCCTTCGACATCAAGCCGATGGGCGAGAAGACCCGCCTGACCATGACCCACAGCAAACTCACGCCGCAGGGGCTGAAGGACGTCTCGGAGGCGTGGCCCGCAGTGCTCTCCAACATGAAGACCCTGCTGGAGACCGGCGACGTGATCCCCGATCCGTTCGGGGGAATTCACGGCTAGGGTGGCGCGCCGACCAGGATCTCGCGCTTGCCGGCGTGGTTGGCGGGGCTGACCACGCCCTCCTGCTCCATCCGCTCGATCAGCGAGGCGGCGCGGTTGTAGCCGATCTGCAGGCGGCGCTGGACGTAGCTGGTGGAGGCCTTGCCGTCGCGGGTGACGATGGCCACGGCGCGGTCGTAGAGGTCGTTGGCGTCGCCGGTGTCGCCGCCGAAGCCGAGGTTCGGGCCGTCGTCGCCGTCCTCGTCCGGCGCGGCGGTGACCTCCTCCAGGTACTGCGGCTGGCCCTGCTCGCGCAGGAACTTGGCCACCGCCTCGACCTCGCCG
>JAFEDM010000085.1 GCA_018241625.1 Pseudomonadota bacterium
CGACATCGACCCGGTGCGCAAGGCCAAGATGTTGAACGGCCTGGATTCGATCGGCGAGACCCTGCAGGCCGCCCAGGACATCGACGTCTACGAGATGAAGCGCGCGCTCGCCCAGCCGTGGCTGGAAGAAGCTTAGGGTTGGAAGACGCATGAGCATCATCATCGCCGGCACGGTGCGCGTGCCGCTCGATCAACTCGACGCCCTGCGGCCTCATCAGCTGCGCATGCTGGCGGCCAGCCGCGCCGAGGATGGTTGCCTCACCTACAGCTATGGCGAGGACGTCGCCGAGCCAGGTCTGATCCGGGTGTTCGAGGTCTGGCGCGACCAGGCCGCCATCGACGCCCACTTCCAGGCCGACCACATGAAGGTCTGGCGGGCGGCCTGCGCCGACCATGGGGTTTCCGACCGCAAGCTCTTCGCCTACGAGACCGCCTCGGAACGCGCGCTCTAGACCAAAGGCCCTGACATGACCGACCTGCTGCTCCTGCCCGGTGACGGGATCGGGCCCGAAGTCACGGCGGAAGTCCGCCGCGTCGCCGCCCGCCTGGCCAACGACCTGAAGGTCGACGAGCGGCCGTTCGGTGGCTCGAGCTATGACGAGCTGGGCACGCCGCTCAGCGACGAGACCCTCGCCGAGGCCAAAGCCGCCAAGGCGGTGCTGATGGGCGCCGTCGGCGGGCCGAAGTGGGCCGATGCGCCACGCGACAAGCGCCCGGAGGCGGGCCTGCTCGGCCTGCGCGCCGGCATGGGCGTGTTCGCCAACTTGCGGCCCGCGCTTTGCTTCGGGCCGCTGGCCAGCGCCTCGACGCTGAAGCGCGAGGTCATCGAGGGCCTCGACCTGATGATCGTCCGTGAGCTGACGGGTGGCGTCTACTTCGGCAAGCCGCGCGGCATCGAGGACCTGCCGGGCGGCGGCAGACGGGGCGTCGACACCCAGGTCTACACCACCGAGGAGATCGAGCGGATCGCCCGCGTCGCCTTCGAACTGGCGCGCGGCCGCAAGAACAAGGTCCATTCGGCCGAGAAGTCCAACGTCATGGAGACGGGGCTGCTGTGGCGGCAGGTCGTCACCGACCTCCACAAGCGCGAATACGCCGACGTCGAGCTGGAGCACATCCTGGCCGACAACGCCGCCATGCAGCTGGTGAAGAACCCCAAGCAGTTCGACGTGCTGGTCACCGACAACCTGTTCGGGGACATCCTGTCGGACGAGGCGGCCCAGCTCACCGGCTCCCTCGGCATGCTACCGTCCGCCGCGCTCGGCGCGCCGGGCACGCCCGGCCTCTACGAGCCGATCCACGGC
>JAFEDM010000086.1 GCA_018241625.1 Pseudomonadota bacterium
ATCAAGGCGCCCGGCAACCGGTGTCCCGGATCAGCCGTCTTCAGCATCGAAAGTCGGCAACGCTTCAACCCGTAGGCGGCGATCCGCTCCGGATAGAGGGTGACGAAGTCGTCGCCGGGGCAGACCACCACGGCGTCGGCCTCGATGACCCCACGCGAGGTCTTGAGGCGCGGCGGCGCGGCCTCGAAGACGACCGTCTCATTGAGGAAGCTGACGCCCATCTCTTCGGCCAGCCAGGCCGTCAGCGCCGGGATCGCATGGCGGGATTCGACACGAACCTCGTGCGGGCTATGCAGCGCGCCCAGCAGGTCCGACCCGCCCAGGCCGCTCGACAGGTCGCGGAACGCGTCGGCCGCCAGCAGCCGGCAACCCTCGCCCATCTCGGTCGCCAGGAAGGCCTCGATGACCGTGACCGCCTCCTCGGAACGGGCGGTGAGGTAAAGCCCCTCGTGCTCGATGCGAATTCCCGCGCGGAGCGCCACATCGGCCCAGACGTCTCGCGTGCGCCGCGCCAGCCGCCAGTGGTCGCCGCGTTCCTGGCCCGTGACGGTGATGAAGCCGAAATTACGGATCGAGGCCCCGTTGGCGCGCGGGTCCCTGTCGATCACGCAGACCTTGCGGCCGGCGCGCACGGCGACATAGGCGTGCGCCAGGCCGATCACGCCTGCGCCGACCACCGCCACGTCGAACCCTTGGGAGGCCATGTCGAACCCCGCCTTCACCCAGGCTCATCCCGGGTCGTCCGACGTTCGTAGCCGCGGCGTTTGACAGTTCGGTCACACCACCCCGGGGCGCGCCTAACAGGTCGCCGAGAGATTCTGGATTGTAATTCCTACCGATTGAGTAGGCTATGACGCTCCATCGTCATCTCCGGAGCATCGCCATGGGGTCCGTCGCTCATCTCGAAGTCGCCTCGGCCGCCCTCGGGCGAGCGGGCCTCAACCGCATGCTTCATGCCACGCGGCGGCGCGCCGCCTGGGCCCCTGGGCCGATCCCGCGGGCGCGGCTGGACGAGCTCCACACCCTGATGAGCCTGGGCCCGGCCATGGTCGACGCCTCGCCCACCCAGCTGCTGTTCCTGACCAGCGACAAGGCCAAGGCGCGGCTGACAACCTTCCTGCCCGAAGCCGCGAAGACACAGGCGGCCCTGGCACCGGCCTGTGCGCTTATCGGGTACGACGTCGACTTCGCCGAACAGCTCGCCGAGTTCCTGCCCTGTGCGCCCACAGGAACCAGCGTCGATCCCTCCGCGGCCGCCCGACAGACCGCGATCCGCAACGGCGCCCTGCAAGGGGCCTATCTGATCGTCGCCGCCCGGGCGTTGGGCCTCGAGGCGACGGTGATCCCGGACTTCGACACCGCCGGCGCCTCGTTCGAGTTCTTCCGCCGCATGCGTGTGCGCGCGACCTTCCTCTGCGCGCTCGGCTATCCGGCGGAAGGCTTCGCCTAGGCGGCGGCGAACATCAGGGCGACGTTCAGGCCGCCGAAGGCGAACGCGTTCTGCAGCAGCAGCCTCGATTGGACGGGCCGCGCCTCGCCCAGCACCAGGTCCAGGTCGCAGGCCGGATCGCGTTCGTTGAAGTTCTGGATCGGCGGGGCCAGGCCTTCCTTCAGCGCGCGCAGGCCGATGGCCGCCTGCAGCACGGCCGAACCGCCGATCAGATGCCCGTGCGCCGACTTCGTCGCGATCACCGGCAGCTTGCGGCCGGCCTCGCCGAAGACCTCCACGATCGACTGCGTCTCGGCGGCGTCGTTCAACGGCGTGCCGGTGCCGTGCGCGGAGACCAGGATGTCGTCACGACCCTGCGCCTTGGCCATGGTCACGGCCTGGCGCACGGCGCGGGCCTGGCCCTCCGGCGACGGCTGGGTGATGTGGAAGGCGTCGGACGACATGCCCCAGCCGACCAGCTCGCCCAGGATGGTCGCGCCGCGCGCCGTCGCGTGGTCCCAGGCTTCCAGCATCATCACCGCGCCGCCCTCGCCCAGCACCATGCCGTCGCGGTCGGCGCTGAACGGGCGGCAGGTGGCGGGCGACATGGCCCGGATGGCGTCCCAGGCGCGCACGCAGCCGGCGGTAGAGATGGCTTCCGAGCCGCCCACCAGGGCGCAATCGACCTGGCCCATGGCGATCATCGCCGCGCCCTGCGCGACGGCATGGGCCGAGGACGCACAGGCGCTGGAGACGGCGAACACCGGCCCCTTGATCTCGAAGGCCATGGCGGCCGCGGAAACCCCCGCGCTGACCATCACCTTCGGCACTGTGGAGGGGTGCAGGCGGGGTGACTTCAGGCCGAAGAACCGCTCGTAGCCGACCTCCAGCGTCGCCAGCCCGCCCAGGCCGTGGCCGAAGATCACCGCCGTGCGCTCCTCCAGCACCGGATGGCCGCGCAGGCCCGCCTGGTCCAGCGCCTCGGCGGCCGGCGCCAGGGCGAACTTGGCGAACGGGTCCAGGGCGCCGGCGGTCGGCTTGCCCATGCGCTCGTCCAGCAGGGCGTCGTAGCCCTCGGCCACCCGCGCCATCGGCAGTTCCAAGCCGCCCGGGCCATAGGGGCTGTCGCCCATCACGCAGCGCGCGATGCCGCCACGCCCGGCCAGCGCCGCCTGCCAATTGTCTTCCAGCGTAGCTCCGAGCGCCGAGATCGCGCCCAGGCCCGTCACGGCGATGCGGGTCACGGAATGTCCTGTGTTTAAGCGGCGGCCGACTCGGCCTTGGCCTTCACCTTGTCCATCAACTGGCCCAGCGTCTTGCAGTCGGTGAGCTCCTCAGCCTCGACCAGGATGCCGAACCGCTCCTCCACCTCGAACAGCACGCTGATCACGTCCAGCGAGGCGATGCCCAGGTCTTCGAGGTTGGCCTCGCGGCTCAAGGTCGCCCGATCGATCAGGGCTTCCTTGGAGATCACGTCGAACAGTTCGTCGTCGCTGGGGATCTGGGCCATGGCGATGCTTTAGTCCGTAAAATCCGTCGCCACAAACGCGACCTTGCCGCACCGGACGCCGCCGGAAGGCCTGAACCTCAATATGGGAACGGGACGCGTCAAGACGAGGGCCGGCCGGCCAAGGAACTGTGTCACGATCCTACGTTTCTGACACAGAAACTGAAACATTCCCGGGCGCTGTGTCGGCGGCGAAGAGCGGGGAAAACAGCTGCATGACACCGTTCACCAGCGGGTTTCGATGCCGGAACCAGATCGATGTCCGCGTCAACCGGCAGCCCAGGCGCAGCTTGTTCTCATAGGCTGCCTGGCCCGGCTGATAGGTCGCAAGCCCCCGTTCCAGGCAGAGCCGGACGTTGGTGAACCAGCTCACGAAATAGAGGTTCAGCGCCCGGCCGCGCTCGGCGTCAATCAGGATATATTTATCGACCAAGGTGTCGGCATCCTGCAGCAGCAGGTTGCCCCCGATGAGGGTCTCGCCCTCCCAGTACAGCACCCAGAAGGCACGGCCGGGCATGTTCCGCGGCACGCCCTCGAAATAGGCGGCGGTCAGCTCCTCGAAGGCCATGTCGGCGCGTTCGCGGGTCGCCGCGTAGAAGCCCAGCAGCCGCTCGGCCACGTCGCCGATCTCCTCGCGGACCTCGATGCGCAGCTTCGGCAAGACCCTGAGCTTGCGGCGCATATCCTTGCGGGTGGCGTAGGTGAGGCGGGCGAAATAGGCGTCGAGGTCGGCGAAATCGATCGACAGGGCGGCGATCGGCAGGCTGGCCATGGGGCGGTAGCCCAGCGGCCGGGCCGCGGCGTCGAACAGCGCCTGCTCCGGCTCCGCCACGTCCTTCAGCGCGAAGAGGCCGCAACGGCTGGCTCGCGCCTCGGTCTCGAAAGCCGCCAGCAGCTTCGCCAGCACGGCCGGCCGGTCCGCGACCGTCGGCGAAATCCCCAGCCCCGGTGAGCCGGTGCAGGGCGACCCCATCCCGGCGAGCTTCAGCTTGAAGGCCCGCGGGAAGACCTTCCGCACACCCTCCAGCAGCGCCTTGCCCGGTCCGACCAGGGTGGTCTCCAGGGCATAGTCGGTCAGGAACACGGGGGCGGCCGCCAGCAGCTCGTTCCCGTCCTCGACCAGCACATAGCGCCAGGCGAAGCCCGGCAGCCCGGCCTCCTCGACCGCCATGAGGTAGTCGTAACTCTCCAGCGGATCGGGACGCCGCAACGCCTCCCATCGGGCGCGATCGACGGCCCGCAGGCTGGCCTCGACCCGCGCCGACAGCATGGCTAGGCGGTGACGGCCTGGGTCGCGGCCGCCTCGGCGTCAGCGCCGCCGAAGAAGTCCGCCGTGATCTTGGCCAGCTTGGCGTGCTCCCGGTCGACGTGGATCATGTGGTAGCTGTCTTCCATGACCACGACCTCGCTGGGCCCGCCCAGGGCGGCGGCCAGGCGATAGGCGTTCCTCAGGTTGGCCATGTCGTCCTCGCGGGCATGGGCGATCAGCACCGGGGCCTTGATGGCCGGCGCCACCGTCTCCACGTGGCGGGCCAGGCGGTAGAGCTGGTACATGCAGCCCAGCGGCATGCGGTCCAGCGCGCCAGGGTTCATGGTTTCGAGGGAGTCAGCCAGCTCCTGCAGCTTCGGATCCTTGAAGCCGAACGGATGTGGCATCAGGAAACTCATCGACCGCACGAATGGCAGGTTGGCCACCGACTGGATCAGCGGCGCGGCCGTGGTGATCTTCGGCATGTTCCAGCCGTCGTACTCGAACAGCATCGAATAGACCGCAGCGCCCTTGATCTGCGGGTACCGCGCGCAGAGCTCCAGGCCGATGGCGCCGCCGGCGCAGATGCCGGCCACATAGACCTCGTCCACCTCACGCGCGAAAGCCTCGTAGGCGGCCGCGGCGCTGTCGACCCAGTCGCGCCAGTCGGTCTTGAGCAGGTCGGCTTCCGTACCGCCGTGCCCGGCCAGCATTGGGCCGTAGAGGGAAAAGCCCTGCCGGTGCAGCACACGCCCAACCGGCTTCATCTCCTGCGGCGCGCCGGTCAGGCCGTGGATCAGCAGCACGCCCTTGCCGGTGTCGCCGAGGATCCGGAAGCTACGGTCCTTGACCCCGGCGGGCAGGAAACTGACAGGCGTGTTGAAGGGGGCGTTCACGAGGCTCCTCCCCGAGGCTCTTCGGCGAGCAACTGGAGAAGCTCGCGGTTGACGTTCTGGTTGGCCGCGCGCGCGGCCGGCGCGGGTTTCGACCACGGCTGGTCGAGCAGGGCCTCGCCCTGCTTCATGAGGCTGGCGATCGGGCCGCCGCCGTAGATCGCCGGCGACCAGTCGCCCACCACGTCGGCGCCGATCAGGCGGTGGTTGGCCAGCACCGAACCGATCAGCCGCTTCAGGAAGGAGAGGCTGGTGCGGCCCTGGTCCCAGTTGGTGGCGGCGTCGTCC
>JAFEDM010000087.1 GCA_018241625.1 Pseudomonadota bacterium
CCTGCCGTCCTACCGCGGTGACATCATCAACGGCATGGAGTTCGAGGCCGCCGCGCGCACCCCGGACCCGCAACGGCTGATCCAGGCCTACAGCCAGTCGGCCGCCACGCTGAACCTGCTGCGCGCCTTCGCCGGCGGCGGCTACGCCGACCTGCACAATGTCCACCGCTGGACCCTGGGCTTCGTGGCCGACAGCCCGCAGGGCGCGCGATACCGCGAGATGGCGGAGAAGATCAGCGAGACCCTGGAATTCATGGAGGCCATCGGCGTCACGCCGGAAAGTCAGCCCGCCCTGCATCAGGTGGAGTTCTTCACCAGCCACGAGGGCCTGCTGCTCAACCTCGAAGAGGCGATGACCCGGATCGATAGCACCTCGGGCCAATGGTACGACACCTCCGCCCACCTGCTGTGGATCGGCGAACGCACGCGCGAGCTCGATGGCGCCCATGTGGAGTTCTTCCGCGGCATCAAGAACCCGATCGGCGTGAAGTGCGGCCCGACCATGGAGCCGGACGACCTGCTGCGCCTGGCCGATGTCCTGAGCCCGCAGAACGAGCCAGGCCGCCTGACGATCTACGGCCGCTTCGGTCACGACAAGATCGAGAAGCGCCTGCCGGCCCTGCTGCGCGCCACGCAAGCGGCGGGCCTCAAGGTCGTCTGGGCGATCGACCCGATGCACGGCAACACGCTGACGGCCAACAACGGCTTCAAGACCCGGCCGTTCGACCGGATCCTGTCGGAGGTGAAGTCCTTCGTGGAGGTCTGCAAGGCCGAGGGCGTCCACCCCGGCGGCGTCCACCTGGAGATGACCGGCCAGAACGTCACCGAGTGCACCGGCGGCGCCCGCGCCCTGACCGAGGGCGACCTGGCCCATCGCTACCACACCCACTGCGACCCCCGGCTCAACAGCGAACAGGCCCTCGAACTGGCCTTCCTGGTGGCCGAGAAGCTGAAGGAAGAACGCGGCGCTGACGCCCGGCGCGTCGCCGCCGCGCGGTAGGGCAGGGCCGCGCCTTTCCCAGGCGCGGCGGAAGGCCGAACTACCCTTCGTGGTCCGCCTGTGAGAGCCTGAGCCCATGCAGGGGCTCGTATTCGGCTGGCGCACGGCGCTGCTCAGCGTGGCGGTCGCCCAGCTTCTGATCCTCGCGGCGGCCATCGCGCGGGCGCCGGCGAACCGCGCGGCCAACAGGACGCTGGCGTTGTTGCTCGTCGTCCTGGCCGGCGTGCTGACGCCCTGGATGATCGGGTTCGCCGGCTTCTATGACCGCTGGCGGTGGCTGACCTTCGCGCCGTTTTCCATCACCCTGGCGGTCGGGCCACTGCTCTGGCTCTACCTCCGCGCCCTCGTCGACGGGCGGCTGCCACGTTTCGCGGGATGGCATCTCGGTCCGCCGGCGGTCCAGTTCGCCTATCTCGGCGCTGGTTTCCTGCTGCCCGAACCGGCGAAGGATCGGTGGGCGGCGGCATCCTCGGGCCTGAGCGCCGGGTTCGAAGTGGCCGCCGCCGCCAGCCTCGGCCTCTATGCGATCGCGAGCCTGAAGGCCCTGCAGCGCTACCGCCACCGCCTGGCGGATCATCGCAGCGACGACGCCCGGTATGCGGTCACCTGGCTCGGCCGCGCCATGACGGCGACCCTGGTGCTCTTGCCGGTCTGGACCGTCTATGTGGCCTGGGATGCGATCCAGCCGCTGGGTTATTTCAACCTGATGGGGCTTTACCTGACCATCGCGGCCTTCTCCCTCTACATCGGCGTCGAGGGCTGGCGGCACGCGGACTTGGTGAGCCCTCGCCTGGAGGAGGTGTCGAAATCGCCCGCGCCGGGACGCGACTGGGCGCGCCTGGGCGAAGCCTGGGCGGCGCAGGTCCGCGCGGCAGGCTGGGCGACGGATCCCGAACTGTCCCTCGCCACCTTGGCGAGCCGTCTCGGCACCAACACCGGATACCTGTCCCGCGCCCTCAACGAGGGCCTGGGGCTCAACTTCTCCGCCTTCGTCAATGGCCTGCGGGCCGAACAGGTGGCGGACCGGCTGGTGGCCGGCGACGGCCGCGATCTCCTGGATATCGCCCTCGACGCCGGGTTCGCCTCCAAGGCCAGCTTCAACCGCGCCTTCAGGGCCCGGTTCGACTCGAGCCCCAGCGCTTTCCGTCGCCAGGTCTCAGATGCTGAAAATCTGTCCCTCGCCGGCGAAACTGAGGCGCGGCCTTCGGCGCTCCCCGTCACACCGGGGGCATGAACAGACGCGAGTTGCTCGCTGCCTCCGCCGCGGCCTTGACCCTGGGCGCGGCCACGCCGGCGGACATGAAGGGCGATGTCGAGATCGTGCGGCGCGCGCTGCGGCTGCATCCCGGCCTCTATCGCTACGCCACGCCAACGGAAGTGGACGCGCGCCTGGCCGCCCTGGAAACCGCGTTCGTCGGCGCGCCGACGCTCGAGGCGCGCTACCTCGTGCTGTCGCGGTTCCTGGCCACGATCCGGTGCGGCCACAGCTACTGCAACTTCTTCAACCAGAAGAAGGCCGTCGCCCAGGACCTGTTCGGTCGCAAGACCCGGCTGCCCTTCCATTTCATCTGGTTGGACGGTCGCATGGTGGTGACCGGAGATCCCTCCGGCCTGGGTCTGCCGCGCGGCGCGGAGGTGACGACGATCAACGGCCGGCCGGCGCGGGACATGCTCACCACGCTCCTGCCCTATGCGCGGGCCGACGGCCACAACGAGGCGAAGCGGGTCTCGCTTCTGGGGGTCTCGGGCAGTGACAGCATCGAGTTCTTCGATGTGTTTCAAGGCCTTGTCTTCGGCCCGCCGGTCGGCGGCGAGCACCGGCTCACCCTGCGCCGCGCCGCAGGCGAAAGCTTTCGGCTGGAGCTGCCGGCGATCGGGCTGGATCAGCGGCGGGCGCAGACCCCGAAGCGGGACTACATTGGCGCGGAGCCGGTGTGGGACTGGGCTGTCCGCCGGGACGGCGTCGCAGTTCTGACCATGCCCAGCTGGGCGCTCTATGACAGCAAGTGGGACTGGCGCGCCTGGCTGGATGACCGCCTGGACAGCCCTGGCGGCGCAGCGGGCCTCGTCATCGACCTTCGGCAGAACGAGGGCGGGCAGGACTGCGGCGACGCGATCCTGGCGCGCCTGGCGGCGGACCCCATCGAACGGCTGGGCGCGGAGCGGCGCGTGCGCTTTCGGCGCACACCCGCCGACCTCGACCCCTATCTCGACACCTGGGACAACAGTTTCCGCACCTTGGGCGTCGACGCCGTTCCCGCCGGCGAGGGCTTCTATCGTCTGCAGGGCGAACGCGGGGACGACCGCATCCTACCGACAGGACGGCGGCTCGACATCAAGGTCGCAGCCCTGATCGGGCCGACGAACAGCTCCGCGACCTTCCAGTTCGCCGACAAGGCCCGCGGCCTGGTGAAGCTGTTCGGCCAGGCGACGGGCGGCAACCAGCGTGGCATCAACGGCGGCTGCTTCTTCTTCGTGCGCCTGCCGGCCAGCGGGATCGAGTTCGATCTGCCCCTGATCGGCTATTTCCCGCCGGGCCATCCGCCCGATGCGGGGATCAAGCCGGATGTGGCCGTCCCGATCTCGGCCGCCGACCTGGCGGCGGGCTATGACCGGACACTCGAAACGGCCGCGCGCTGGATCCTGAGCTAGGGTCTCAGGCCCCCGCCGCCTGGCGCCTTCCCGCGCTGTGTTCCGCCTCGGCCACCGCCTTCATCGCCAGCGGCTCGATCAGGTCGTAGCCGGGCTTGGTCGGGTGTACGCCGTCCTTGGTGAGCTCCGGGCGCATGGCGCCGCCAGGGCCGCCCAGGGCCGCCGTATAGTCCACGAACACCGCGCCGCGGCGCTTGGCGTAGTCGGCCAGCCAGGCGTTCAGCCGGGCGATCTGCGGCGCCGGCTTCAGCCCGGCGCGCCAGGAGAAGTGGTCGGCCGGCGGGACGGAGGCCAGCACCACGGCGATGCCGTTGGCGCGGGCCATGTCCACCATGGCCTCGATGTTGCGCTGGAAATTGTCCTCCGACGTCGGGCCGGTGTTGCCGGCCACGTCGTTGGTGCCGGCCATGATGTGCACTACGCGAGGTCGCAGGGCGACCACGTCGGCGTAGAAGCGCGCGACCATCTGCGGCGTGGTCTGGCCGCTGATCCCACGGCCCACCACGCCGGGCTGGAAGAAGCCGGGGCTCAGCCGGCGCCAGTTCTCGGTGATCGAATCGCCCATGAACACCACGCGCGGGCGGGGCCCGCCGGCCGCCTTCAGCGCCTGGTTGGCGGCGCGGTAGCGGCAGAGGCCCGGCCAGTCGTTGGCGCTCGCCCAGGCATTGTAGGCGGCATAGTCCTTCAGCATCTGCGGTGTCAGCGGCTGGTCGGCCGGCCCAGCCAGATAGCGGGTGAGCGAGTCCGGCAGGGCCCGGCAGGGCTCGGCCACCATCGCCGTCTCACCGAACGGCACGGTGATCGCCGGCGCCGCCGGCGGATCGGCGGCCCGCGCTGCGCCGGAGGCGGCGGTTAGGGTCAGCAA
>JAFEDM010000088.1 GCA_018241625.1 Pseudomonadota bacterium
CGCCCCGGACGTGACGCTGGGGCCACGGACGCCGCCCACCGGCGCCACACCGGTCGCCACCTGACCGGAGGCCGGGACGCCGGCCGAGGTCGCCCCGCGCGCCTGCGCCGTCTGGGCCGACCGCGTCGAGGCGGCGACGCCCGTTCC
Source organism: Pseudomonadota bacterium (assembly GCA_018241625.1). GTDB lineage: Bacteria > Pseudomonadota > Alphaproteobacteria > Caulobacterales > Caulobacteraceae > Phenylobacterium. The sequence goes on from JAFEDM010000088.1 coordinate 148, forward strand.
GCCCATTGACGCCGAATTGGAAGTGGCGGCGTAGGCGACCCCACCAGCCGGGCCGACGCCGGGACTTGCCGGGACCGTGCCGTTGGCATTGGCCAAGGGAGTCACCGCGGCGGTCTGGCGCGTGTCGGTCTCGGTTCCGGCGAAGGCCCCGTTGGCGACCGCTCCGTTGACGGGGGCGCCGGCGGTCCCGTTCGTCGGCGTCCCGACGCCGCCCGTCATGGCGTCGCCGACTTCCGGCGCGGGCAGGGAGGTCGCGGCCATGGGCGTGGGTGGCTGATCGGCCTTCTTCGCGCACCCCGCAGCCAGAGCGCAGGCAACGGTGGACAACAGGATCGGGCGCAGGCTTGCGGCGGCGGTTCTCATGGCGGGGAAACGCCGATCTGGCGGCTCTGTTGCGCCAGCGCTGCCCGGCGCACGACGGCGCTTCACTTTCGGCGGCGCATAGGAAATGGTCGCGGCGGCTCAAGCCAAGCCTCAGGAGACTCCATGAAGACCCGCGCCGCCGTCGCCTTCGAAGCCAAGAAGCCGCTGGAGATCGTCGAGCTCGACCTGGACGGGCCCAAGGCCGGCGAGGTGCTGGTGGAGATCAAGGCCACCGGCATCTGCCACACCGACGCCTACACGCTCGACGGCCTGGATTCCGAGGGCCTCTTCCCCTCGATCCTGGGCCACGAGGGCGCGGGCGTGGTGGTCGAGGTTGGGCCGGGCGTCACCAGCGTGAAGCCGGGCGACCACGTGATCCCGCTCTACACGCCGGAATGCCGCCAGTGCAAAAGCTGCCTGTCGCGCAAGACCAACCTCTGCACCGCGATCCGCGCCACCCAAGGCAAGGGCCTGATGCCGGACGGCACCAGCCGCTTCTCCTACAGGGGCCAGGCGGTCTTCCACTACATGGGCTGCTCGACCTTCTCGAACCACACGGTGCTGCCGGAGATCGCGGTGGCGAAGATCCGCGCTGACGCCCCCTTCGACAAGGCCTGCTACATCGGCTGCGGCGTGACGACGGGCGTGGGCGCGGTCGTGAACACCGCCGGCGTCGAGCCGGGGGCCAATGTCGTCGTCTTCGGCCTGGGCGGCATCGGGCTGAACGTCATCCAGGGCGCCAAGCTTGTTGGGGCTTCCCAAATCATCGGTGTGGACATCAACCCCGCTCGCGAAGACTGGGGCCGCCGCTTCGGCATGACCCATTTCGTGAACCCCAAGACCGTCGAGGGCGACCTGGTGGCCCATCTGGTCCAGCTCACCGACGGCGGCGCGGACTACACCTTCGACTGCACGGGCAACACCACCGTCATGCGCCAGGCGCTGGAGGCCTGCCACCGCGGCTGGGGCGAGAGCATCATCATCGGCGTGGCCGAGGCCGGCAAGGAGATCGCCACGCGGCCGTTCCAGCTGGTCACCGGCCGGGTGTGGAAGGGCACCGCCTTCGGTGGCGCGCGCGGGCGCACCGACGTGCCCGAAATCGTCGACTGGTACATGGACGGGAAGATCGAGATCGACCCGATGATCACCCACACACTGCCGCTGGAGCGGATCAACGAGGCCTTCGACCTGATGCACAGGGGCGAGAGCATCAGGAGCGTGGTGATCTACTAGGCCGGGAACATTCGCCGCTCCTCGGCGATCCAACGCATGGAGGATCGATCATGGGAAGCTCAAACGATAAGGTGGAAGGCCCCGACTTCGCGCAGGGCGTGAGCTACGACGAGCTGCGCGAGGGCGAGCCTCTGCTGGGGCACGTCGGCGACGAGGCGGTGATCCTGGTGCGGCAGGGCGCCGAGGTCTTCGCTGTGGGCGCGACCTGCAGCCACTATGGCGGGCCGCTGGCGCAGGGCCTGGTGGTCGGCGACACCGTTCGATGCCCCTGGCACCACGCCGCCTTCTGTCTGCGCACCGGCGTTCCGGTGCGGGCGCCGGCCCTGAACCCCGTCGATTGCTGGGTGGTCCAGCGGGACGGGGAGCGGGTGAAGGTCGCGGCCAAGCGGGACGCTTTCGAAGCCCCAAGGCTGAAGGCGGATGTCCCGGAATCGGTGGTCATCGTGGGCGGCGGCGCGGCGGGCGCCGTGGCGGCCGAAACGCTTCGGCGCGACGGATATGACGGCCCGATCACCATCCTCTCGGCCGACGAAGCGCCGCCGTGCGACCGGCCGAACCTGTCGAAGGACTACTTGGCCGGCAATGCGCCGGAGGAATGGATTCCCTTGCGGCCGCCGGAATTCCATCAGGCCCAGAAGATCGATCTCCAGCTGAAGACGCGCGTCGCCGGCCTGGACGTCGATGCCCGCCTCCTGACGCTCGAGGATGGCCGGCAGGTGAACTACGGCGCGCTTCTGCTGGCGACCGGCGCGGAGCCGATCCGCCTGCCCACGCCGGGCGCCCAGCAGGCGCACGTCCACACCCTGCGCTCCCTGGCCGACAGTCGCGCGATCATCGCCGCCGCCGAAAGGGCCGCGACCGCCGTGGTGATCGGCGCCAGCTTCATCGGCCTGGAGGTCGCCGCGTCCCTGCGCACCCGCAAGCTCGAGGTGCATGTGGTGGCGCCCGAGGACGTGCCCATGGCCAAGGTCCTGGGCCCCGAGCTCGGCCACATGGTGAAAGCCATCCACGAGGCGAATGGCGTGCGGTTCCATCTCGGCCAGACGGTCGCCGAGATCGGCCCGGACGAGGTCAGGCTGTCCGGCGGCGACACGCTGAAGGCAGACTTGGTGGTCATGGGCGTCGGCGTGAAGCCGGCGCTGGCGCTGGCCGAACAGGCGGGGCTCAAGCTGGATCGCGGCGTGGTCGTGGACGCGCAGCTGCGCACCAGCGCGCCCGGCGTCTTCGCCGCCGGCGACATCGCCCGCTGGCCCGATCCGCACAGCGGCCAGGCGATCCGTGTCGAGCACTGGGTGGTGGCCGAGCGCCAGGCGCAGACCGCAGCGCGCAACATCCTGGGCCGTGGCGAGGCCTTCGACGCCGTGCCGTTCTTCTGGAGCCAGCATTACGACGTCTCGATCCACTACATCGGCCACGCCGAGGACTGGGACAAGGTCGAGGTCGAGGGCGATGTCGCGGGTCATGACTGCAAGGTGAGCTACCTGAAGGCTGGGAAGCGGCTCGCCGTGGCCACGGTCGGGCGCGACGCCGCCAACCTCGCCGCCGAGCGTGAAATGGAAGGCTCCGGCGCCTAGAGCCGGTTTGCGGCAGTCGGGCGTGGAGCCTTGACCCGTGGCCTGCTAGAAGCGCCCCTCCGGACGGGTGGCCGAGTGGTTTAAGGCAGCGGTCTTGAAAACCGCCGTGGGTTCACGCCCACCGTGGGTTCGAATCCCACCCCGTCCGCCAGGCAGGTCGGCCCGGCCTTGCCAGGATCGAACCCACAAGACCCTCAAAGATCGGCGCGACGTCGTCGCGCTGGGGGTTCGAATCCCACCCCGTCCGCCAAGCTCCTCGCGCAATCGTTCGAACTGCGCCAACTGCTGGTGGCGCCGGCGCGGCGATTCGCGGCCTGGTCGCGCTTCAGGTGCATTTTTCGCGGTTTGGGCGTGCGATTTGAGTCGACATCGAAATGGTTAACGCGTGAACTCCCACGCTTCGAGGTGGGGGAAACAACTCGATGGAAAACATCATTACGATCCTGGCGGTGAGCGGCCTCGGGGTGGTCGCCGCGATCGTCGCGGCGGTGCTCAGCAGCGACCGCATCCGCGCCAAGGGCCTTGGCCGCACGCTCTGGCAAGACGTTATGTCGGCCGACCGGGACCTCTACCGCGGCTGAGCCGGGCTGAGGTCGGCCGACGCCGGCCGCTACGAGGCAGGCAGCGCCTGGGACGCCTGACCGAAGGCGTAGCGCCATCCGTGCGGCGTGCGGACGTAGGTGTCGGAGAACCAGAGCTTCCGGTCGAACGCACCGGAGCCGTCGGCGCTCGCGCCCTTCAGCCACAGGCGCGCCGTGACGACCGCCGTATCGCCATAGACCCGCACCGTCTGCGTGCCCGGATCTTCGTCCTGACGCTCATAGATCGTTTCCCGCGCCGAGGCGGACTTCAGCAGGGCCGCGCGGCTGAACACCTCGCCCTTGCCGACGACGAGCACGAAATCGGGGTGCAGGATCGCGGCCATTCGCGGCGCGTCATTGGCCTTCACGGCCGCCTGATAGGCGGTGTCGAGCGCGGCGACGGCCGCCGCGTCGGCGGAAGGGCGATCGGCGCCCGCCGCAAGCGCGGCGAGGGTGAGGAGCAGGATCATTTCGGGAGGGTCCGTCGTCGGAGTGACGGCGCCTTGATAGCTCAGCTTGCGGCGAGAGGCTGGCGCGTTTCGGACATGATAGGCGCCCGTCGAGACCTGGGACCGGGCAGTGGGCGCGCGTATGCCGATCCGCTGGGTGAGGCCTGCGGGACGGCGCTAAGCAGGGGCATGGAAAAGACCACCTTCGACCAGAACACCTTCGCGGTGGCCGACATGGAGGCGGCCAGGCGCATCATCCTGACGCCAACCGCGGGCCAGAGCACGGACGAACGCTGGGAGATCGAAACGCCCTACATGGCCGGCCTGCTGGGCGACCAACTGGCGATCAGGCCCGGCCAGACGATCGTCGACTACGGCTGCGGCATCGGTCGGCTGTCCAAGGCGTTGATCGAGCGGTTCGACTGCTTCGTGCTCGGCGTCGACCAGAGCGAGGACATGCGCGCCCTCGCGCCGGCCTATGTGAAGAACGCCGCCTTTTCGGCCGTCTCGCGTCGGATGTTCCACCAGATCGGGCTGCGGGGCTTCCGGGCCGACGCGGCGTTCAGCGTCTGGGTGCTGCAACACTGCCCACAGCCGGACGAGGACATCGGTCTGATCGCCGCAGCCCTGCCGCCGCAGGCGCCGATCACCGTGGTCAACATGAAGCGCCGGGCCCTCAGCACCCGGGAAAAGGGCTGGTACGACGATGGGTTCGACCTGCGCAGCCGGCTGGCCGGCCAGTTTCGTGAGGTCGCCGCCGGACCCTTGCCGGACGAGATTGTGACCCCGCGCGTCGCCGAGGCCACCTTCTGGGCGACCTATCGACGCTGAGGGGCCAAGCTGACTGTCAAGGCTCAGTTAACCGTGATGAAAGCTTAGGGCCGCAGGCTGTTAGCTTCGCGGACCAGCAGGGCAGGGATTTCGTCATGACGCGCCCCATCATCGCCACCACGGGGCTTCTCCAGGCAGGCCGTTGGGCCGTGCTCCTGATGGCGGGCGTCTCGCTCACCGCCTGCGTGACGCCGAAGTATTCGGTGCGATCCGGCTCCGGCGCGGGTCCGATCGCCCAGGGCCAGGCCACGCGTCCGCCGGCCAACCCCGGGGCTCACGGCACCATGGCGCCCTATCAGGTGGGCGGCATCTGGTACGTGCCGCGCGAGCAGCCGGACTATGACCAGACCGGCATTGCCAGCTGGTATGGCGAGCAGTTCAACCTGAAGGCCACCGCCGACGGTGAGGTCTTCGACCTGAGCCAGTTCTCCGCCGCGCACACGACCCTGCCGCTGCCCTCGATGGTGGAGGTCACCAACCTGGACAACGGGCGCAAGCTGGTGGTTCGGGTGAACGACCGTGGCCCCTTCGTCGGCGGACGGCTCATCGACCTGTCCCAGGCCGCGGCGCGAGAGCTGGGCTATGAACGGGCCGGCACCGCCCATGTGCGCGTGCGCTATGTGGGTCCGGCGCCGCTGGCCGGGCCGGACGCCGGCGTCCGCTACGCCAAGACCAGCCCGGCTCCGGCCTATCCGATGAACCGCAGGGCCGAGACCGTCGCCGTCTCCGCCCCGATGAACGCCCATCGCCCCGCCGACGAGGAGATCTTCGCGGATGCGGCCGGCCCGCTGGCGCTGCTGCCGGAGACCACGCCGCGGCCGCTGGTCCCACCGCCGACGCCGGTGTCCGTGTCCTCCCTGAAGTCGCTTCCCGATGTCGCCCCGTCGGGCGTCGGGCGCGCCGCGCTGACACCCGCCGCCGCGGCCCTGCGCGACCAGGTGACGCCGACGCCGGCCGTCTCCGCGTCGAACCTCTACCGCATCCAGGCCGGCGCCTTCGGTGATCAGGAGAACGCCCGCAAGGCCGCGGCCCAGCTCGCGTCCATGGGCGTCGCCACCATCGAGCCGTTCCAGCGCGGCGGCGCCACCCTCTATCGCGTCACCTTGCCCGGCCCGGCGGACGAGGCGGAGGCCTATGGCGTGCGCGACAAGGTGGCGGCCATCGGATTTGCCGGCGCCCTGGTGCTGCGGCCGATGGCCGGGCTGCAGTAGGCCACCGCTCCAACCCCTGGACTTCCGGCGCGAACCGGCCAATTTGGGCGGGTGTCGCAGGGACGGTTCATCACATTCGAAGGCGGTGAAGGGGCGGGCAAGTCGACCCAGCTCAAACGCCTTGCCGCGCGCCTGCAGGCCGAGGGTCGGGAGGTGGTCGCTACCCGCGAGCCGGGGGGTTCGCCGGGCGCGGAGAGCATCCGCGAACTGGTGCTGAAGGGCGCGGCCGACCGATGGAGCCCGGTCACCGAGACGCTTCTGATGTACGCCGCCCGCCGCGACCATGTGGAGCGGGTGATCCGCCCAGCCCTGGAGCGCGGCGCCTGGGTGGTCTGCGACCGCTTCGCCGACTCCACGCGCGCCTATCAGGGCGCGGCCGGCGGCACGGACCCGGCGCTGATCGCGGCGCTGGAAACCTACATCCTCGAGGCCACGCGGCCGGACCTGACGCTGATCTTCGACATCCCGGTCGAGGTCGGACTGGAGCGGGCGCACATCCGCGCCGGCGCCGAGATGCGCTTCGAATCCAAGGGCCACGCCTTCCACGAGCGCCTGCGCGATGGCTTCCTGGCCATCGCCAAGGCGGAGCCGCAGCGCTGCGCGGTGATCGACGCCGCGGGCGCGCTGGAAGAGGTCGAGGCGCGGGTCTGGGCCACCGTCAGCGACCGGCTTGCGGTCCATGGCTGAGCCGCGCCACCCGCGCGAGGTCTTCGATCTCGTGGGTCATGAGGCGTCCGAGGAAGCCTTCGAAGCCGCCCGCGCCCGCGGGCGACTGCACCACGCCTGGCTGTTGACCGGGCCCGAGGGCGTCGGCAAGGCTACCTTCGCCTTCCGCGCCGCGCGTCGGCTGTTGGGCGCGCCGGCCGATCCCGCCCATGGCGTACTCGGGGCGAGCCCGGATCATCCGGTGAGCCGCCAGATCATCGCCCGGTCGCACCCCGATCTTTTCGTCCTCGAGCGCGTCGGCGAAGACGGCAAGGTCCGCAAGGTGATCCCGGTGGACGAAGCCCGGGCGCTGTCGGAATTCTTCGCCAAGTCGCCGGCGTCGGCGCCGCACCGGGTGGCGATCATCGACGCGGTCGACGACCTCAACATCAACGCGGCCAACGCCATCCTGAAGACGCTGGAGGAGCCGCCGCCGCGCGGGGTGCTGTTGATGGTCAGCCACTCTCCGGGCCGGCTGCTGGCGACCATCCGCTCACGCTGCCGCAGGCTGGCCTTCGATCCCCTGCCGCTGGAGGACGCCGCGGCCTTTGTCCGCGAGCGCGAGGACCTCAACGCCGAGGACGCCTTGCGCCTGGCGCGGATGGCCAACGGCGCGCCCGGCCGCGCCTGGACCCTGGCCCAGGCCGATGCGCTCGCCATGGATGACGCCGCCCGCGCCCTGCTGGAAGACCTGCCCCAGGTGAACGAGGGGCTGGCGCTGTCGCTCGCGGACCGGTTCAGGGGCGGCGAAGGGATGGCGCAGTTCAATCTGCTGTTCGACCGCTTGTCCGAACGGGTGCACCGCTTCGCGACGGAGCGGGCCGGGCAGGGGATCGGCGGCCTGGACCGCTGGGCGGCCGCTTGGGAGACCCTGGAGCGCCTGCCGCGGGAGGCCGAGGCCTTGAACCTCGACCGCACCGACGCCCTTTTCACGGCGCTTGCGGAGTTGCGTCAGGCGGCCCGCGCAGCCTAGACCGCGCCCAATGCTCATCGACAGTCATGTGAATCTGCACGCCCCGCAGTTCGACGAGGACCGCGCCGAGGTGATCGAGCGCGCCTTCGCCGCCGGCGTGCGGCTGATGGTCAATATCTCCGACAAGGTGTCGAACTGGGAGAAGGTGCGCGCCGTCGCCGACGATCCGCGCATCTGGGCGACCGTCGGCACGCACCCGCATGAGGCCAAGGAAGACCCCGACCTCTCGCCCCAGACCCTGATCGACCTTGCCGCGGATCCGCGGGTCGTCGGCATCGGCGAGTGCGGTCTCGACTTCCACTACGACCTCAGCCCCCGCGACGTACAGGCCCGCGTGTTCCGCGCCCATGTGGCGGCGGCGCGCGAGACCGGACTGCCGCTGGTAGTGCATACCCGCGAGGCCGATGGGGTGATGGGCGAGATCCTCGCGGA
>JAFEDM010000089.1 GCA_018241625.1 Pseudomonadota bacterium
ATCGGCGCAGACGCTGGCGCAGCTCCAGCGGCGCGGCCGACACCAGCCCGGGATTGCCGCGCACCCGCGCCGACTCGTGGCGGTACAGGTTGGCCAGCCGGCCCACCTCCTCGCCGAACGCCAGGGCGTCCTGGGGACGGCGCGCCTCGAAGCACTTGGCCTGCTGGGCGACCAGGCCGGTCAGCCGGTCGGTCAGGATAATGAGCTGTTCGACGCGTGCGCGGGCGTCTTCGGGCGTGGCGTTCATCAGTGCGGACCCTGCATCTTGAGCATTTCGCGCTGGACCGCCGAGGCCAGACCGACGCCGCCGGTGGCCACCATCTTCTTGGCCATGGCTTCCGCTAAGAACGACTTAAACATCTGGGCGCCGTCACCGCCGCTGAACGCCTTGTCGACGCCGTCGTCCTGATGCTCGAACATCTGGCCGATCATCACCGACAGGAAGGATGCCTCGAACTTCTGGGAGGTGTCCTTGATCTGGGCGCGCTTGGCGGCCTCGGCGGCGCTCATCTGCGGCGCGCCGGCGGCGGGCAGGTTCGGCGTCGTCAGGAGATTGGCGGGCACGACGGCGGCGGACAGATCGCTCATCACTGCACCTCGATTTCGGCCTGCAGGGCGCCGGCGGTCTTGATGCTCTGCAGGATGGAGATCATGTCACGTGGGGTGACGCCCAGGGCGTTGAGGCCCGCCACCAGGCTGGCCAGCGAGGCGCCGGCCTTCAGGGTGATGAACTTCTTGCCCTTCTCCTCGTCCACCGAGACGTCGCTCTGCGGGACGATGGCGGTGGTCCCGCCGCGTGAGAAGGCGGTGGGCTGGCTGACCTGCGAGCTTTCCTTGACCGTGATGGTCAGGTTGCCCTGCTGGATGGCGACGGTGGAGATCCGCACCGCCTCGCCCATGACGATCACGCCGGCCACCTCGTCGATCACCACCTTGGCCGGGGCGTCGACGTCGACCGACAGGTTCTCCACCTGGCCCAGGAAGGCCACCATGTTCATGCCGGCGGCCGGGCGGATGGCGACCACCGCTGAATCCTGCTGCTGGGCGCTGCCGGGGAAGCGGGCGTTGATCGCGTCGGCCACGTGGCTGGCGGTGGTGAAGTCGGGGTTGCGCAGGGTCAGGCGCAGCGTCGCCATGTTGGCCAGCTGGAAATGGGCGTCCTTTTCCATGATCACCCCGCCGGCGATGCGCCCGGCGGTGGGCACGCCCTTGGAAATCGTCGAGCCCGAGGCGCCCGAGGCGCTGACCGCGCCGGTCTGCACCGTGCCCTGGGCCGAGCCGTAGACCTCGCCGTCCGGCGCGGCCAGGGGCGTCATGATCAGGGTGCCGCCCAGCAGGCTCTTGGCGTCGCCCATGGCCGAGACGGTGACGTCGAACTTCATGCCCGGCGTGGCGAAGGGCGGCAGGTTCGCCGTCACGATCACCGCGGCCATGTTCTTGGTGTTGAGCGTCAGGTCCGCAGCGCGGACGTTCAGGCCCGAGCGCTCGAGCATGTTTTCCAGGCTCTGCTTGGTCTGGGCGTTGTTGCGCAGGGCGTCGCCGGTGCCGTTCAGGCCGACGACCACGCCGTAGCCGACCAACTGGTTGTCGCGGACGCCTTCGATATTGACGATGTCCTTGATGCGGGACTTGGCGGCGGCGGGGCCGGCGCAGAGGCCCGCCGCAAGGCCGAGGGCCAGGGCGAGGACGGCGAGGGGACGGAAGGTCGGACGCATGGAATCCTGACGATGCTTTCTTCGCGCAGGCTCATGCGAGGGGCGTGCCAGCTCGCAGGTGTCGGAATCTTGAGTAAAAACAATTGCTCGCGACCGGCTGTCGCGGCGGCGACGGATTCCTGGCGGCAGATTTTGCCCGGCATTAACCATGCTCTAAGCCTTGCGGCGGAGAACAGGCTCGACGGGTTGTCCAGAGCAAGGATCGGGCGCGCAGCATGAAGGTCACCGGCCCAAGCGGGATCGGATCGTCCTCCGGCGCTTCGCCGACGCGCCCGGCCGCGGGCGGCGAGGGCTTCCGCGTCGCCACGCCCGCGCCGGCCGCCGGCGCCGCCCAGGTGACCTCGACCGGGTCCGTGCGCGGGGTGATGGGCGTCGACGCCCTGATCGCCCTGCAGGACGTGGGAACCCCTCTGGAGCGCAAGCGCCGGGCCGTGCGTCGGGCCGGGCGCATCCTCGATGTGCTGGACGAAATCAAGGTCGGCCTGCTGTCCGGAGAGATCGGCGGCGCCGATCTGGACCGCCTGCGGCGCGCCATCCGCGACGAGCGCGAACTGACCGACGATCCGCAATTGGAAGCCGTGCTGAACGATATCGAACTGCGCGCCGCGGTGGAGATGGCCAAGCTGGAGCAGTCGGCGCGTGCGGCCTAAACGCGCGCTAACCACACGCTGCCGTTGAAACCACTGTTTTCTTTGCTATAAGCGCCGCGCGTGTCGTCGGAGTAGGGGGCTCGGAGTTGTCGATGAAAACATCGGCCGCGTTGGTTGAGAAACCGACTTACAGTCCTTCCGAGGACGAAGAGTTCATGAACGAGCGGCAGCTCGAATATTTCCGTCAGAAGCTGCTCGGTTGGAAAGAGGACATCCTCCGCGAATCTGGAGAGACCCTCAAACATCTACAGAGCGAGACGGAGAATCATCCGGACTTGGCCGATCGCGCCTCGTCGGAAACCGACCGCTCACTTGAGCTGCGCACCCGCGATCGCCAGCGGAAGCTGATCTCCAAGATCGACGAGGCCCTGCGCCGGATCGAGGACGGCAGCTATGGCTACTGCGAAGAGACCGGCGAGCCGATCGGCGTCGCCCGCCTCGACGCCCGCCCGATCGCCACCCTGAGCCTTGAGGCCCAGGAGCGCCACGAGCGCCGCGAACGCGTCCACCGCGACGACTGAAAGCCCGCCGGTCCGGCGGGTTTTTTGCCATTTTTCAACGCCTCGCCTATATATGCTCAAAGTGAGCATTTCTCCCGGACGGCAAATCGGTCGTTGATGCGGGGGTGACCTGAACAGGGGCGACCGCGCGTGAACCGACCCTCCCCAAAGGACTTCCCGGCCATTCACAGTCACGGTTTCGTGCGCGTGGCCGCCTGCACGCCCGCGGTGGCGGTCGGCGATCCGGCGTTCAACGCCGCTGAAACCCTGGCGCTGGCGAAGCAGGGCCACGCCGAAGCCTGCGACCTGATGCTGTTCCCCGAGCTGGGGTTGTCCGCCTACGCCATCGACGACCTCTTCCTGCAGGACGCCCTGCTGGAGAAGGTCGAGGCCGAGATCGCGGGCCTGGTGAAAGCGTCCGAGGACCTCGCGCCGGTGCTGATCGTCGGCGCGCCGGTGCGCGCGACCGGCGCGCTCTACAACTGCGCCGTGGTGATCTCGCGCGGCAGGATCCTCGGGCTCACGCCGAAGAGCTTCCTGCCCAACTATCGGGAATTCTACGAGAATCGCTGGTTTGCGCCGGGCGCCGGCGTGACCGACCTCACGGTCCGCCTGTCCGGGCAGGAGGTTCCGTTCGGGACCGACCTGCTGTTCGAAGCGTCGGACCTCGCCGACTTCACCTTCGCCGCCGAGATCTGCGAGGACGTCTGGGCGCCCGCGCCGCCGTCCACCCGCGCGGCGCTCGCCGGGGCGCTGATCCTCTGCAACCTCTCGGCCTCGAACATCGTGGTCGGCAAGGCCGACGACCGCGAGCTGCTCTGCGCCTCGCAGTCCATGCGCTGCCAGGCGGCCTATCTCTATTCGGCGGCCGGGCCGGGCGAGAGCACCACCGACCTCGCCTGGGACGGACAGGCCTCGATCCACGAACTGGGCAAGCGCCTGGCCGAGACCGCGCGCTTCCCGGCCCGCGCTCAGATGGCGGTGGCCGACATCGACGTTGAGCGCCTGCGGCTGGAGCGGCTGCGCACGCCCACCTTCAACAACGCCGCGGTTGCTGCCGGCCGCCCGGAAGCCGGCTTCCGGCGCATCCGCTTCGAGCACAGGCCGACCTTCGAGGACGTGGGGCTGATCCGCCCGCTGGACCGCTTCCCGTTCGTGCCGTCCGATCCGGCCCGCCTCGACCAGGACTGCTACGAGGCCTTCAACATCCAGGTCCAGGGCCTGACCCAGCGCCTGCGGGCCACCAAGTCGAAGCACATCGTCATCGGCGTCTCCGGCGGCCTGGATTCCACCCACGCCCTGCTGGTGGCCTGCAAGGCCTTCGACGCCCTGGGCAAGCCGCGGTCGGAAATCCTGGGCTTCACCATGCCGGGCTTCGCCACCAGCGAGGGCACCAAGTCCAACGCCTGGGCGCTGATGACGGCGCTGGGCGTCACCGGCGCCGAGATCGACATCCGCCCGGCCGCCAACCAGATGCTGGCCGACATGGGCCACCCCTTCGCCAAGGGGGAGAAGGTCTATGACGTGACCTTCGAGAACGTTCAGGCCGGCCTGCGCACAGACTACCTCTTCCGCCTGGCCAACCAGAATTCCGGGATCGTGCTGGGCACCGGCGACCTGTCGGAGCTGGCGTTGGGCTGGTGCACCTATGGCGTCGGCGACCAGATGAGCCACTACAACGTCAACGCCTCGCTGGCGAAGTCGCTGATCCAGCACCTGATCCGCTGGGTGGCCAAGACCGGCGAGGTGGGCGAGGCGGCCAATGCGACGCTGCACGCCATCCTCGACACGGAAATCTCGCCGGAGCTGGTGCCGGCCGACGCCACCGGCGCGATCCAGTCCACCCAGGCCAAGGTCGGCCCCTACGAGCTGCAGGACTTCAGCCTGTTCCACATCACCCGCTATGGGCTGCGCCCGTCGAAGGTGGCCTTCCTGGCCTGGCACGCCTGGCGCGACGTGGAGGCGGGCCGCTGGCCGCCCAACTTCCCGCAGGAGGCGCGCCACCAGTACGACTTGGCTGAGATCAAGGCCTGGCTGAAGGTCTTCCTCTTCCGCTTCTTCGAGATCAGCCAGTTCAAGCGCTCGGCCGTGCCCAATTCGCCGAAGGTGATCTCAGGCGGCGCGCTATCGCCGCGGGGCGACTGGCGCGCGCCGTCCGATGGCAAGGCGACGGTCTGGCTGGAAGAGCTGGAGGCGAACGTCCCTTAGGCGTCGCCGGCCGAAAGCTGCCGTAGCGCCTGCACCGCCCGATCCAGGTGGACGCCCAGGCCGACGGACGGGTCCTCGTACCAGGCGCGCACGGCGTGATCCCACAGGGCCATGCCGGTCTGGGCGGAGAGCGCGGCGAGCTTCGCCTCGACGCCGCGATCCCGCAGCGCCTGCGTCAGGGCGGCGGTCATCGCCGCCGCCTTCGCCGACTGCCGCTCCCTCAGCGCCGGCGTGGCGCCGATCACCGCCTGGCGGGGTTCGTTGACGGCGCGATTGTCCGCCAGCATCGGCTCCATGGACCGGAAGGCCCGCAACAGCACCTCCATCGGCCCGAGGCCCGCCGGCGCGGCGGCGATGGCGTCGGTGAAGCTCGCCATGAACTCCGCGCTGCCGTCGAAGGCGACCTCCCGCTTGTCGGGGAAGTAGCGGAAGAAGGTCCGCTCGGTCACCCCGGCCCGCGCCGCGATCTCGGCGGTGGTCGTGCGGTCGTACCCACGCTCCGCATAGAGCGCCCAGGCCGCCGCCTGCAGGCGGCCACGCACATCGTCCCGGCTTCGCGGCGGCAAGTTTCACACCCCATTGTCAGTCACTGACATTAGCGATATGTCAGTCACTGACTCAAACCTAGCCAACCGTTCGGGACCTGGCAACGCGGCGCGATGATCTGGCGCGTCGCGCGGCGCCCGAACTTGCCCGGAGACGCCGATGACCGCGATGCGCGCCCTCACATTCCATGACTTCGGCGATCCCGCCGACGTGCTGCGGCTGGAGCAGGCCGAGGCGCCGGAGCCTGGCCCGGGGCACATCCGTGTGCGGGTCGCCGCGTGCGGGCTGAACCCGGCCGACTGGGCGCTCTGCCGCGGCCTGTTCGCCGACAAGCTGCCGCGTGGGATCGGCCTGGACGTCTCCGGCACGGTGGATGCGGTGGGCGAGGGCGTCGAAGGTGTGCGCCTGGGCGATCGCGTCTTCGGCGCCGCCGACTACACCTACCCCAGCGCCGGCGCGGCCGAGCAGGCGATCCTGCGCGCCTGGGCGCCGGTGCGGCCGGGGCTCGACATGGTCGACGCCGCCGCC
>JAFEDM010000008.1 GCA_018241625.1 Pseudomonadota bacterium
ACGTCGGCCTCCTGAATGCCGATCGCGTCCTGCATGGCCCGCGGATGGGCCTCGGTCACGGTGACCTTGTGGAACTCGATCTTCGCGCCTGGCGGCTGGCGGCCGCCCAGATGCAGGAAGTGATAGCGCGGATCGTCGGCGTGCTTGTCGGCCAGAGCGCGGAAGATCTCCCAGCCCTTGTGCGCGGCCGGCATGCCGGCGAACGCTACACGCAGCGGCCGATCCGCCGGTGGAATGGGCGCCGGGCCCTTCGGAACCAGCCGCGCATGGGGCAGCACCACCGTGCCGGCGGCCGGATAGGCCGAGCGCGCCATCCAGAGGTCCAACGTCGGCTGGGCCGGGCTCACCACCGTCAGCGACAGGCGCTCGAACAGCCGCGCGTGCTCGGCGACGTGCCGCGCGCGCCACGGGCCGTAGACGCAGATCCCGCAGGCCTGGCTGTCCGGCGGCGGAGCGGCGCAGTCCTCCACGTCGTTGCGCATCAGGTGGAAGCCGGCGCAGAGACTGGCGAAGTCGTGCAGCCAGAAATAGCCGGCCTTCAGGCCGACGCCGGCCAAGATATCGGCGGTCTCGTTCGCCGAGTGGCCAAGCAGGCTGTGGATCGCGAAGCTGCGTTGGCCGGCCGTCTTCGTGGCCTCGCGCAGCGCCCGGGCGATCGTCTTGGGCGCGTAGACGCCCAGCGACTTGCCGTTCAGCAGCACGCCCAGATGGCCTGCGTCGGCCTTGGTGCGCACCACCGGCCAGGGTTTGGCGGGGAAGATGTGCAGGTGGTCGCGGCCCAGAGCCTCGATCCGCGCGTCCTCGCGCTGCAGGCAGAGCTGAACCCCGCCAGTGTTGGCGGTGTAGTCGTCATGGCTGAAGGTGACGTGCAGGTCGGCAAGGCCGGTCCGGGCGGCGGCCAGGCCTTCGACCAACGCCGCGACCGTCCCCAACTTCAGGCGGGCCGAGGCGCGCGCCACCGCGGCCACGCGCTCGTCCGGCGGGGCCAGGGCCTTCAGCAGGTCGTAGCGGAAGCCGAGATCGGTCCTGCCGCTGCGGCCCTCGGCGCGGCCGGCGCGGATGAAATGGACGAACGGATTGACGTCGGCGGCGGCGATATCTGGATAGCTCTCCAGATAATCCTTCACCGAGAAGGCCGGGCTGGGATCGCGGCCCTCGCGCCACCCGGAAATCAGGAAGTGGTCCAGCGGGTCCATGCCACCCTCGGCCACGTCGGCGTTGGCCGCGAGGTAGAAGGCCGCGTCGAACTCCGGCTCGACCAGCCGGCGCTCCTGGCCATGCGATTGCGCCTCGTCGGTCACCGCCGCGACCATCTCGTCCCGGCGAACCAGCGACTCGAACGTCCAGGCCGGCGCCTCGCCGTGGCGCGCGCGGCGCAGCAGATAGGCGTCCGCGTGACGGGAGCGGGCGACCTCGCGGCCCTCATAGCGTCCCTGGATGAGGTAGTGGTGGAAGGGGTTCCAGCCGCCCTGGGCCACCTCCGGATAGGCGGCGAGGTAGGCGGCCGTGGAGAACCAGGGGGCCGGGTCGCGGCCCTCGCGCCAGCCGCTCTCGGAATAGTGGCGCACGATGTCGGCGACCCGGCCCTGTAGGTCCGGATAGAGGGTGCGATAGAAGTCGCCGTCCAGGGCGGTGGCGATCACCGCGCGCACCTGCGCGGCGTCGGCCCGGGCCGTGGCCAACCGACTTTGGCCTGCAAGGGGGGCCGAGACGGCCATGCGGCGCGAATTCCTGTGCGAGAGCAACGGCTCTGTGCAACAGAAGGGGTCAGCGATCAACCGGGCCGGGGCCTTGCGGGCCTTTGGCCGCGCCCTTAGAGCCAGGACTTCCTGAAAGGCCGTTCGGACCCTGAATGCCCCGCGCCAAGGCCAGCCCCGCCAACCCGAAGCCGCCGGTTGAAAGCGGCCGCACCGCCTATCTCGTGCTGGGCATGCACCGTTCGGGCACCTCGGCGCTGACCCAGGTGCTGGCGCTCGCCGGCTGCAACCTGCCGCGCAACGTCATGGGCGGCGACGAGCACAACGCCAAGGGCTACTTCGAGCCCTGGAAGATCGCGCTGCTGAACGACGGGCGGCTGCGCGCCGGCGGCACCGCCTGGGACGACATCTTCGCCTTCCCGTACCGCCCGCTGGCGCCGAAGCCCGAACGGCAATGGCTGAACCAGGCCCTGGCCCTGTTCGAGGAGGAATACGGCGACGCGGCGCATCCGCTGCTGAAGGACCCGCGGGTGACGGTGCTGATGCCCTTCTGGCGTCAGGTGCTGGCCGACCTGGAGATCCAGGCCCGCGCGGTGATTCCCGTCCGCCACCCGCTGGCGGTGGCCGGGTCGCTCGCGACGCGCAACGGCTTCCCGCCGCAGAAGTCGGTGCTGGTCTGGACGGCCTACATGCTGGCGGCCGAGGCCTATACCCGCGACCTGCCCCGCGCCTTCGTGAGCTATGACGGCCTGCTGACCAACTGGCGCAAGGCGGTGAAGGGCATTGAGGCCGCGCACGGCGCGCCGTTGCCGAAGCTGACGCCCGAAGCGGGGACGGCGATCGGCCAGTTCCTGACCGCCGAGTTGCGCCACAACGCGGCCAAGGGCGACCTGGGCGACCTGGGCTGGGCGGGCGCGCTGGCCGCCCAGGTGCTGGCCTGGTTCGAAGCCGCCGCGGCCGGCAGCCCGCCACCGCCTGCCGCTCTCGACCGCGCCGCCGCCGAGCTCGCAAAGCGCGCCCAGGAGATCGGCGTCCTGGTGTCGCCGGCGACCCGTGACCTGGACGTGGCCCGGGCCGAGAACCTCGACCTGCGCCAGCGACTGGCCTTCGAGGAGAAGCGCCTGCGTGGCCTGGAGGCCGAGGTCGAGGCCCTGCGCCGCGACGCCTTCGAGGCCGCCCAGCGCCTCGACGCCATCCTGGCCGAAGACTGAGCCCGGCCGGCATGGCGGCCGACCTTTCCCCCGCGGCGATCCTCGAACGCCGTCGCGCCCGGCGCGACGAAGAGCTGCGCCTGGGCGAGGCCCGCTGGGCCCGTTTCCAGGCCGCGAACCGCGCGCGCTACGCCGGTCGCGAGGCACGGCGCCCGTCGCCCGGCCTGGCGAAGCTGCTGGCCCGCGGGAAGACGCCGGGCCGGGTGCTGCTGCTGCAGATGTCGGGCCTGTGGGAGCCCAGTGTGGATGTCAGCCTGGGCTCGACGCCCGGGCCCGCCCTGCCGCTCCGGGCCTATGTCGCCACCGGGCCCGACGGCGCGGCCCAGCCCGCCGCCCTGTTCGACCAGAGCTGGTATCTGGCGACCGCGCCGGCCCTGGCCGGCAGCCGCTGGCCGCTGCTGGCGCACTATCTGATCGTCGGCGACGGCCACAATCTGAGCCCGCACCCGCTGTTCGACGCTCCGGCCTATCGCGCCCGTCACGGCGCCGAGATGGCGGCGCGGCGGCTGACGGCCTTGGAGCACTTCCTGTTCGAAGGCGCGGCCAAGGGCGCCCAACCGCACCCGCTGTTCGACGTTCGCCACTACGTCGGCCAATCCGACGAGGTCGCCGAGAGCGGCGAGAACCCGCTGATCCACTATCTGCGCAAGGGCTGGCGCGAGGGATTGGAGCCGCATCCGCTGTTCGCGGGGCGCTGGTATCTGGAGCGCTATCCGGAAGCAGCGTCGGCGCGGATCGCGCCCCTGCTGCACTACCTCATCGCCGGCGCCGCCGAGGGCCTCGATCCGCATCCGCTGTTCGACACCGCCCACTATCGCCGCCAGCGGTTCGGCGCGGCGCGCGGCAACGCCCTGCTCGACTACCTGGCCGGTGGCGCCCGGGCGCGGCGCAGCCCCAGCCCGCACTTTCAGCCCGACCACTACCTGGACCAGGCCGGCGACCGGCCGGCGGCCTACGCCAACCCCTTGCAACACTATCTGACGAGCGGGACCTTCGAGGGCCTGTGGCCGGCGTCCGACTTCGACGAAGCAGCCTATTTCACAGCCCATCCGGCGACAGCCGAGACCAGCCTGTCGGGGCTGGAGCACTGGAGCCGGACGCGGGGCGAGCGCCCCGCACCGGGCGCCACGACCCTTTCCGCCGAAGCCCTGTTCGCGGAGCTGCGCCGGGCGGCCGATCCCGATCCGGCGGCCTATGACAACGCCGCCTACGAGGCGCTTCGCCGGCCGCGCGCCGAAGGCCCCGGCGCACCGATGCGGGTCGTCGCCGTCCGCCGCGCCGCGACGCCAGACTGGGCCGCGGTCGCGGGCGCCCTGCCGAACTACCGCGGTCACCTGCAGCCACGCCATCCACAGGGCGGCTTCGCCGATCCGATGGACGCCGAAACCCTGAAGCGCGACGTCACTTTGGCGCGCCGTTACGGCGTGGCGGCGTTCTGCCATGAGGTCGCGACGGCGGCGCAGGTCGAGGCCGTCACCGCCACGGATTTCCCGTTCTGCCTTGCCTGGACGGGTAGGGCTGGCGCGAAGGCGGTGCTGGCGGCCCTCGCCAAGCCGCAGGCGCTGCGCGTCGACGGCCGCCCGGTCGTCGTCCTGCCGCCGGACGCCGACGTCGCCGCCTGGCGCAGGGCCGGCGAGCTGTTCCTGGTCCAGCGCGGCGGCGCGCCCGCGCCCGGCTTCGACGCCCGCCTGCCGGACCTCGCGCCGGCTCGCACGCCGGACGGCGCGCCCGGGGCGCTGATCAATCCGGACTTCCGGGGCCTGATTCACGACCATCTGAAGCTGGTCGCCGAGCGGATCGCCGAGCCCGTCGCCCCCGACGCCTTCCCGCTGGTGGTCGCCGCCCACGACACCACGCCGGGTTCGCAGGACGGGCCCACGATCTGGCAGGGCGCGAGCCCGGGCGCGCTGCAGGCGTGGCTGGAGGCGGCGAGCGACGCGGTGGGCGGCCGGGCGCCCGACCGACGTCTGGTCTTCCTCCACGCCTGGAACGACTGGGAGACCGGCGCGGCGCTCGCCCCAGATCGCCGGTTCGGCCACGGCTGGCTGGAGGCGGTCGCCAACGCCGCCGACGCCGACCTGCTGCTGCCCAAGGCGGACGCATGAACGCCGACCTGACCATCGTCGGCTATCCCTTCCAGCCGACCGGCATGGCCGAGCACGCGCGCTCGATGTTCCGCGCCTTCGCGAGCCAGGGCGTGACGCCGCGCCTGCTGGACGTCTCGCCCGCCAACCGCGCCTACGACCCCGACCTGGAGCGCGACTTCGCCCCGCACCTGACGACGACGCTGGGCGAGGGCGTGAACCTGTTCGGCGTGAACGGCGACGAGGCGGCTCGGGTGATCGACCAACTGGGCGAGGGCGCCTTCGCGCGGGGCTACAACATCGCCTATCCGGCCTGGGAGCTCGCCCGCTACCCGGCGGAATGGGCGCGCACGCTATCCCGGTTCGACGAGGTCTGGGCGCCGTCGGCCTTCGTGCAGAAGGCGCTGGAGGACGCGCTGGGCAAGCCCGTCCAGCACATGCCCCTGCCGGTGGACCTGAGGCTGTCGTCCTTCCTCGGCCGACGGCATTTCGGCATTCCGGAGGACGCCTTCGTGGCGGTGTTCTTCTTCGACTTCGCCTCCTTCGCCGCACGCAAGAACCCCGAAGCGGTGCTCGCGGCGTTCGAACAGCTCGTCGCGCGGCGGCCCGACGCCGACCTGTTCTGCGTGATCAAGTCGCGCAGCGGCGTGGGCACGGAGGACGCCCAGGCGGCGCTGGAGGATCGGCTCGCCAGGCTGGGCGGCCGGGCCATGGCGATCAGCGGCGACCTGACGGACAACGAGATCAAGAACCTGGTCCGCTGCGGCGACGTCTTCGTGTCCCTGCACCGCTCGGAGGGCTTCGGGCGGGGCATGGCCGAGGCCATGGCCATGGGCCGGCCGGCCATCGCCACCGGCTGGTCAGGCAACCTCGACTTCATGACCCCGGAGACCGGCCTCTTGGTGGACTACGAGCTGGTTCCGGTGGCGGCGGGCGCCTATCCGCACGGCGAGGGCCAGGTCTGGGCCGACGCCTCGGCCGAGCACGCCTCGCGCCTGCTGGAACAGCTCATGGACGATCCCGACGCGGCGCGGCGGATGGGCGCGCGCGGGCGGGCCTTCATCGCCGAGCACTATTCGGTGGAGGCGGTGGGCGCCCGCGCCCTGGCGCGGTTGAAGGCCATCGGACGGGCCTAGCCCTTGCGCCACCGCGGCGGGTCGAGCGCCACATAGAGGGCGCCGGTCATGGCGGCGATGTCGAGCAGGTAAAGGTAGCGGTAGTCGCAGGCCACCGAGATCACGAAGAAGCTGGCGGTGAAGACCAGGGCGCCGCCCATCAGACCGACCATCGCCCAGTCCGCCGGATCGCGCCGGCGCAGGAGCCAGCCGATCATCGCCACGGCCACCAGGGCCCAGGTCAGGTGCGAGAAGACCGGGGTGCCGTAGAAAGCCCGCGCATAGTTGCCGACGCCTGCGTCCTGCGGATCGACGCCGGTCTGGACGGCGAGGTCCCTCACCATCGCCTCGGGCCCGCTGACGCCGACCGTGACCGGCAGGCAGCGCTGCAGGTCCGGCGTCAGGAAGGTCCAGTGGAAGACGCCCAGGCGATGGCGCAGATAGGCGGCGGGATAGTGCAGGACGATCCGCCGCCATTGGGCGTTCATCGCCGCGTCCGGCACGTGCCAAAGCGTGCGGCGATAGGTGTCGTCGGCGTCCAGGGTGTCGACGCGCTGGGCGGAATAGACGCCGCCGGCCTGGCGCTCCAGCAGGTCGGCCGCGGCGGGATCGGCCTTGGCGATCTCTTTGAACTTCAAGCGCGGCGAACGGACCTTTGCGCCGACGATGTCGTAATGCTCGAGGATCAGGGCCGCGGAGTTCAGCCGCAACTTGGCCGGGACCTCCGGCGGCTGGGGGGCGCGGTCGAGGACCACGGCCAG
>JAFEDM010000090.1 GCA_018241625.1 Pseudomonadota bacterium
CGGGCCGGTCTCGCCGGTCAGCAGCAGGTCCGGGACCTGGGCGCCCAGCACCGCGTGCAGCCGGCGGACCACGTCGACGCCGTTCTCGCCGTCGCGCAGGCGGTAGTCGCAGATGATCAGCTTCGGCCGCCCGCCGGCCAGGGCGTCGATCGCCTCGTCGCCGCCCGCCGCGACCACCACCTCATAGCCCCAGCTCGTCAGCAGCTCGGCCATGGCGACGCGGATCTGGGCCTCGTCGTCGATGGCCAGGATCAGGTCCGAGGCGCCCGCCTGGCGGATCGGCGGCTCGGCGGCGATCGGCTCGGGCTCGGCGCGTTCGGCGGTGACCCGGAAGACCGAGCCCCGGCCCGGCCAGCTTTCGAGGCTGAGCCCGTGGCCCAGGATGCCGGTCAAGCGGCGCACGATGGCCAGGCCCAGCCCCAGGCCCTTCGCCCGGTCGCGGTCCGGATTGGCGAGCTGGTAGAACTCCTCGAAGATCGCCTCGCGCTGGTCGGCCGGAATGCCGGGGCCGGTGTCCCACACCTCGAGGATGACCCGGTCGCGATGGCGGCGCGCGCCCACCAGGATGCGCCCGGTCTCGGTGTGCTTCACCGCGTTGCCGATCAGGTTGCGCAGGATGCGCTCCAGCAGGATCGGGTCGCTGACTGCCGCCATGGTGGTCGGCACGCGGTCGATCCAGATCCCCTTCTCCTTGGCCGCGCCGGCCAGGTCGCGGCAGATGCGGGCGATGAGCGGGTCCAGGGGCGTGCGTTCGACGCGCTTTTCCACCACCCCGGCGTCGAGCTTGGAGATGTCCAGCAGGGAGGTGAAGAGCCCGTCCATGGCCGCGACCGAGGCGTCGATGTGGTCGATCAGCAGGCCGGCGCGGGTGGGCAGTTTCTGGTTGCGCAGGGCGCCCACGAACATGCCGAGCGCATGCACCGGCTGGCGCAGGTCGTGGCTGGCGGCGGCCAGGAAGCGCGACTTGGCCAGGCTGGTCTGCTCGGCCACCTGCTTCTGGGCGCGCAGGTCGTCGGCCAGGGCGGCGTTCTCGAAACGCAGGGTGAGCGCCTCGACCAGGTTGGCGTTGTAGCGCCACCCCAGCACCCAGACGCTGGGCAGCCACAGGAGGAAGATGGCCGCGGCCGAGACGTGCAGCACGTCGCCCTTGAGCGCGAACAGGATGATGATCGGAACCGACGGCAAAGCGAAGGTGGCGAAGGCCGGCAGATAGGGGCCGGCGGAGCCCACGAAGCCGTAGGTGCCGGCCACCATCATCACGATCACCAGCATCTGCAGGTCGAACCGGTCGGGCGCCAGCAGCCAGGGCATGCCCAGCGCCCAGGTGAGCCCGCCGACGCCCGCGCCGATCACATAGAGGTTGGCCCACGGCCGCCAATCGGCGGGGCCCGGCTTCGCGCGGCGATAGGCGAAGCTGAGCGCCAGCCGCGCGACGGTGTGGGCCGCCACCGCCGACAGCCAGATCGCGGCCGGCAGGACCGCCAGCGTCTTCTGCCAGATCAGCAGCCCGGCCAGGATCGCGCTGACCACCAGGACGGAGACGAGCGAGGTGGCCTCGTGGGCGTAGAGCAGGCGCACCTGCTGGCTGCGCACCGCGTCGATCAGCGAAGGGGACGCGGCGGCCCCTCGGCTCCCGATGGAGGTCATCCCTGACATCACAGCCCCAACCCGCCGATCATCCTCGCCCAAAGGCGCCGTCCCGGCTACGTCCGGGATCATTTACGCTGTCAGCCACAGCTTACGCTCGCGGCCGCGGGCGGCCTATTGGACCAAAGTCCTAAGACCCCTGCGGCGGGCGGCCGCAGCTAGTGCGGCAGGACCGGCTGGGCTTCGGCTTCCGGGTGGGACCAGTCGCTCTTGATCAGCTTGCGCAGGTGGTCGCGCTCGGTCTTCAGGTTGACCAGGGTCGAGGCGTCGCGGTCGCGGTCGAGGTCCCGGGTCGCCGCCTCCACGGCGCGCTCCAGGCTCTCCAGCTGCATCAGAAGGTCGAAGGCCTGGCGCCACAGGTCGCGGGCCCGCTCGCCGGTCTCCCGCAGGAAGGGCGCGGCCACGCCGGCGCGCGCGGCGTCGCGCTCCAGGTCGCTCAGCATCTCGGCGGAGAAGCCGCGGGCCTGCAGGTGGCGCAGCGCGACCTCGAACTCCACGCCGTCGGTCTCGTAGCGCAGGCGCACCAGCTCCTGGGCCAGGGCGTCCAGCTTCTCGTCGCCGAAGCCCTTGGCGCCGACGGTTTCGATCTTGTCGTCGATCACGCCCGGATCGCGCAGCGCCGCCAGGGCCAGGGCGGCGGGCAGCGCGCCCGGCGCCTGGCGCAGTCGGCGGCTGGCGTCCTTGGCTTCCGGCGTGGCGCCGGCCATCTGGGCGCGGCGCTTGTCCCAGCGGGCGCGCGACATCTCCCGCGCCGCGGCGCCCACGGTGTAGACCGGCTCGCGCGTCGGCCACAGCAGCTCGAAGCGGCCGAGCAGGTCTTCCTTGTAGGCCTGGGCCAGGTCCGGATCGGCGATGGTGGCGGCGAGCTTGCGCAGCCGGGTCTTGAGCGCGGTCTTGCGCTCCGGCGTGTCCAGCGGCTCGGCGTCGCGTTCGCGGATGAACAGGGCCTCGGCGAAGGGCGTGGTCTTGGACAGCTGGGCCTTCAGCGCCGCCGGCCCCTGCTCGCGGAGCACCTCGTCCGGGTCCTTGCCGCCCTCGACGATGGCGAACCGGAAGCTGCGGCCCGCACGCAGCAGCGGCAGCGCCCGGTCCATGGTGCGCGCCGCGGCCTGGCGGCCGGCGCGGTCGCCGTCGAACGACAGGGTGGGCTCCGGGTGGTGGCGCCAGAGCATCTCCATCTGGTCCTCGCCGAGCGCGGTGCCCATGGCCGCGACCGCGGGGACATTGGCCCGCTGGCAGGCGATGACGTCCATGTAACCCTCGACCACCACCAGGGGCGGCGGCTCCTCGCCCGCGGTCGGCGGCGGGGCGGCGGCGAGGATCTTGCGCGCCTCGGCCAGGCCGTAGAGCTGATGGCCCTTGTGGAAGACGCTGGTCTCCGGCCCGTTCAGGTATTTGGCGCGGGCCTGCGGATCCATCGCCCGGCCGCCGAAGGAGACGATGCGCCCACGCGGGTCGCCGATCGGGAAGATGATCCGGTCGCGGAAGCGGTCGTAGGGCGCGCCGCCGTCCTCCGGCGCGATCAGCAGGCCCGCCTCCACCAGCTCGCCCGGCTTGGCGCCCTTGGTGACCAGATAGTCCTTCAGCGCCGTGCGGCCGGGCGGCGAGAAGCCCAGGCGGAAGCGTTTCCAGTCCTTCTCCGGCAGGCCGCGCCGTTCCAGGTATTCGCGCGCCTCGCGGCCGGTGGGCCGGCGCAGCTCCGCCTCGAACCACTGGGCGGCGAGCTCCAGCCACTCGCCCAGGCCTTGCCGGACCTTCTCCTGCTCGGCCGCCCGCGGGTCGACGGCGGGCAGCGGCACGCCCGCCTCGGCGGCCAGGCGCTCGACGGCCTCGACGAACGACAGCCGCTCGGCCTCCTGCAGGAAGGAAATGATGTCGCCGCTCTTGCCCGAGCTGAAGTCGAAGAACTGGCCCTTGTCGTCGTTGACGTAGAAGCTGGGCGTCTTCTCCTTGGTGAAGGGCGACAGGCCGACATATTCGCGGCCTTGCCGGCGCAGCTTCACGCTCTTGCCGATCACGTCGGATGGGCGAAGGCGAGACTTGATCTCGTCGAGGAAGCGTTCGTCGAAGCGCACGGCCCGATCATAGAGCCTTTGCGGCCACAGCACCGCAAGTTGCGCGGCGATTCGCTCCCCAATTGTGACATTCGCTCCCCAGCCATTTGACCTTTCGCGCCTCAGGGGAGATGTTGCAGCCTACTGTTGCGTGCTGATTTGGGGGACCGCCGCGTGATCATGTGGCTCCGTCTCGCGGGCGCTCTGCTGGTGACGCTCGCCGCTATCGGCGCTCTGGAATACTTCGGCGTGAGCCGGATGCTGGGCGGCCGTTCACCGGACGAAGCGCGCGCCGCGGCCTATGCGCCGGCCCGTGAGATCTTCTGGGTGATGATCTTTTTCGTGGTCATGGCCACGTCGCTGCTGGCGGCCGCGCGCCGCTGGGCCGGCCACCTGAAGCGCGCCGTCGCCGGACCGAAGCGCTGAGCGCCCTCACCCGCCGAGGCGGGTGAGCTTGTCCGGGTTGCGCACCACATAGATCGCGGCGATGCGGCCGTCGGCGTCGGGCTCCAGAGCCAGCGTCTGGGGGCCGTCGTGGAGGTGCATGATCAGGCCGGGCGCGCCGTTGATCCGGGCGAGCTCCAGGCGCTCGACCGGCGGCAGGCCGTGGCGCCAGTGCAGCCCTTGCAGCAGCCGCAGGATGTCGTCGCGGCCCACCAGCACGCGCACGGCCGCGGGGCGCTTGCCACCGGCGTCGGTGACCATCACCGCGTCTTCGGCGAGCAGGGCCGCCAAGCCGCTGAAGTCGGCGGAGTTGGAGGCGGCGGCGAAGGCGGTGGCCAGATTCTGGGCGGTGGCGGCGTCGACCGCGAAGCGGGGCCTGGCGTCGCGCACATGTTCACGGGCCCGGCTGGCCAGCTGGCGCACCGCCGCCTCAGACCGGTCCAGGGTGCGGGCCACCGCGGCGTAGTCCTCGTCGAAGACGTCGTGCAGCAGGAACACCGCCCGCTCCAGGGGCGACAGGCGCTCCAGGGCCAGCAGGAAGGCCACCGAGACCTCCTCGGCCCGCTCCACCGGGTCGGCGAGCGGTTCGACCAGGGGCTCGGGCAGCCAGGGGCCGCGGTAGTGCTCGCGCTCGGCCTTGGCGGCGCGCAGGCGGTCGATGCATAGCCGCGTCGTGGCCCGCACCAGCCAGGCGGCCGGCTCGGCGATGTCGTCGCCCCCGTCCTTGTTCGTGGCCCGGGTCCAGCGCAGCCAGGCGTCCTGCACCGCGTCTTCCGCCTCGGTCACGGAGCCCAGCATGCGGTAGGCGAGCCGCATCAGGCGCGGGCGCTGGGCCTCGAATTGGGCGGTGCGCGTGACCTCGATGCTGAGCGCGTCCATGGCGGCCATCCTACGCCGCCTCGGCCAGGTGGACGACCGGCGCGGCGACGCCGGCCACCACCACCTTCGAGCAGGCCTTGCCGTGGCCCAGGGCGTACTTGAGCGTCGGGTACATGCGGGACGCGGTCAGCGTCAGGCCGATGGCGACCAAACCTCGCTGGCCCCAGCGGCGGACGATCTCGTCGCGCAATGGATCACAGGCCTCCATATCGCGGACGAGACTGGCCCGGGCGAAGCGCCAGACCAGGGCGGCGGTCTCGCCCATCCCCGCCTCGTCGCCGGCCAGGACGGCGCGGATGACGTCCGGGTCCAGGCCCTGGGCCGTGGCCATGTCGACGCCGATCTGCACGCAGGGACCGCAGTCCTCGCTGAGCGTGCCGACCAGGCCGGCGGCTAGGATCGCCTCCGGCGGCGCGGCGGACCGGTCGGCCATCTGGCTGCCCAGCATGAACTTCAGGAAGCTCCACGAATTGGTCGCCAGGACGTCGCGCATATAGCTGGCGTCGTAGCCCCACTGCCGCTCGAACTTGTCGAGGTAGCGGGAGAAGAACAGCTTCAGCATCAGGCGCTCCTTTGCGGGCGAAGGGCGAGGACCAGGGTGAGGATCGCGGGCAGGTAGACGCCGGCCAGGTCGCGGATCACGTCGCTCAGCGGATGGGTCCCGCAGGCGGCGTCGAAGACGTGGATGGCGGCGTGGAGGGTGAGGAACCCCGCGGCCGCGGCCAGCGCCGGCCAGGCCTGCCGCGGCCGGGCGGCGAAGGCGGCGAGGCTCAGGCCCACGACCAGGTAGGCCGCCCCGATGTCACGGACGAAGTGCGGGTTGTAGGGGCCGGTGGCGATCACCCCGGGCACGACGCCGTACCACCATAGGCCGGCGAACAGCATGACGAGGCCGTTCAGGCCGAGGATGACGGCCAGGATGGCGGAGATGGCGCGGCCCAAGTCGAGGCTCCCTCTGTTCGGAAGCCTAGACGGGCGAGCCGGGCCGGTTGTGACATCAGCGCTTCCTTTCCCACTTGTGGGAAAGGGGGACCGCTCGCCGAGCGCAGCGCAGAGCGAGTGGTGGAAAGGGCAGGCGGCACGCTGGGTGGATGAGGCTCTCCCTCTCCACCATCCGCTCTTCGGCGGATGGTCCCCCTCTCCCGCGTTCCGCGGGAAAGGAAGCTAGCCCAGCCCCCTCACCCACCCCGGGAATTCGCCGATCGACTTGAGCTCGGCGAAGCGGGGGTGGCCGGCGGGCGGCTCGGCGTGCTCGTGCGCCCAGGTCAGGTGGTAGGGGATGTGGGCGGCCCAGGCGCCGGCCTCCAGCGCCGGCAGGACGTCTGAGCGCAGGGAGTTGCCGCACATGGCCGCCTGTTGCGGGCCGGTCCCGTGGCGGCTGAAGACCCGGTCGTAGGTGTCGGCGTCCTTCTCGCTGACGATCTCGACACCGACGAACAGTTCGCCCAGGCCGCTGGCCGCCAGCTTCTGCTCCTGGTGCAGCAGGTCGCCCTTGGTGATCAGGATCAGCCGGTAGTGCTGCGACAGCTCGTGCAGCGCCTCGGGCACGCCCGGCAGGGGCTCGACGGGATGGGAGAGCATCTCGCGCCCGGCGGCCAGGATGTCGGCGATCATCCGGCCGGGCGGCTCGCCGCGGGTGACGTCCATGGCCGTCTCGATCAGCGACAGGGTGAAGCCCTTCACGCCGTAGCCATAGAGGGCGAGGTTGCGCCGCTCGACCTCGGCCAGGCGGGCGTCGAGGAACTCCGGCTCGGCATAGTCGGCCATCAGGGCGCGGAAGCGATCCTGCGTCAGGCGGAAGATCGTCTCGTTGTGCCAGAGCGTGTCGTCGGCATCGAGGCCGACCGTGGTGATGGCCATGGGACGCTTCTTACCAGCGCCCGCGCTTCAATCGAAGCCTGCCCAAAGCTTCGGCCCGGCGCCCAATCGCGCGGCAGGCTGGATTTCGCGGACTCCGTTCGGTCGAACTTAATCCATGACGCGAATTCCGGGGCGAGACTCCGCTGGCGTTGAGTCGGGTGGAGAGCATGGCGACGAAACGGGGCGCGGGCCCTTCCGGGCGGGCCTTCTGGGGGAGGTTCGTCCAGTGGTTGGCGCGCGGCGAGATCGCCGCGGCGCAGGCGGAGGCGCAGGTGGCGCGCGACCGCCTGCGCGACGCCATCGAGGCGATCCCCGAGGGCGTGGTCTTCCTGGACGCCGACGGGCGATACATCCTGTGGAACCGCCGCTACGCCGAGATGTACCACCGCTCCGCCGACCTGTTCTCCACCGGCGCGCGGCTGATCGAGGTGCTACGCGAGGGGGTGCGGCGCGGCGACTATCCCGCCGCCCTGGGGCGCGAGGCGGCGTGGCTGGCCGAGCGCGAGGCCATGCTGGTCAAGGGTTCGGGCGAGCGCCACGAGCAACAGCTGGCCGACGGGCGCTGGCTGATGATCGAGGACCGCCGCACCACCGACGGCGGGGTCATCGGCCTGCGGGTCGACATCACCGCCATGAAGGAACAGGCGCATGCGCTGAAGCTGGCGCTGGCGCGGGCCGAGGCGGCCAGCCGGGCGAAGAGCGAATTCCTGGCCGACATGAGCCATGCGCTGCGGACTCCACTAAATGGCGTCCTGGGGCTGGCCCAGGCCCTGGAGGGCGGCGCGCTGGACGAGGCGCAGCGCGGCCTGGTCGGCGACATCCGCGCCTCCGCCGCCCAGCTGGCGCGGCTGGTCCACGGCCTGCTAGACTACGACGCCGGCGGGCCAGGCCGGGAGGACGCGCCGCCGCCGCCGGCCGCCGAGGCGGACGCCGGGCCGGGCCCCGAGGCGATGCGGGTGCTGGTGGCCGACGACAACGCCACCAACCGCAAGGTGATCGAGCTGATGCTGGGCGCGGCGGGCGCGGCGGCGACCTGCGTGCAGGACGGCGCCCAGGCGGTGGAGGCCTGGCGCGCCGGCGCCTTCGACGTGGTGCTGATGGACCTGCGGATGCCGGTCATGGACGGCCTGGCCGCCATCCGGGCGATCCGCGCGGCCGAGGCGGGCGCGGGGCGGCGCACGCCCATCGTCGTGCTGTCGGCCAACACCTCGCCGCAGGACCGGGCGGCCAGCGCCGAGGCCGGCGCCGACGGCCACATCGGCAAGCCTGTGCAGGCGGAGGACCTGGTCGCCGCCCTCAACGCGGCGATCGGCGCGCGGGCGGAGGCGGCGGCCTAGGCCGCGCAGGCGGCGTGCCGGCCGACCACCCGCTCCGTCGAGGCCGGGTATTTGGCCAGCAGCGCCTCGGGCCGGATCGGGCGGACCGCGAAGTCGCCGCCGCAGTTGGGGCAGGCGCCGCCGAACCGGGTCACCGCGCAGTCGGCGCAGAAGGTGCATTCGAAGGTGCAGATGCGCGCGTCCGGGCTGTCGGGGGCCAGGTCGCGGTCGCAGCACTCGCAGTTGGGCTTCAGGATCAGCATGGCGCCATCCTGCGCCCAGGCCCGCGCCGGCGAAAGGACAGGCTTCCGACCTTTCCGGACCTCAGTGGCCGAGCTTGTCGTCGGGATCGAGGGGTTTCAGGCGCAGCAGCCGTGAGTCGGCCACCGCGGCGGTGCGATGCGGCACGACGTTGGCGCGGTAATCCGGGTCGCGGACCATGTCGATGAAGGCCTGGCTGCCCGGATATTCGACGATGAAGGCCAGGTCCCAGGCCTCCGAACTCGGCCCCGTCACCATCACCTGCGGGTCGCCGGCCCAGACCTGACGGCTGCCCAGCCGGGCCAGGTGCGGGGCGATGGTGCGGCCGTATTCACGGTAGGCGTCGCGGCCGCTGATCGGCTTGCCGTGATTGGGGTGCCCTTCGGGATATTCGGCGGTCTCGCGCAGGCGGATCAGGTTCAGCATGTGGATCGGCTGATCGCGCGGCAGCGACTTGAAGACCTCCCAGGCGGCGCGGTCCGGATCGATGTAGCCTGCGGTCATTTCCTGTATCCCCCGGGGTTATGCTGCGGCGCTTCGCGTGCCATATGCCCACATTGACCGCGCGGGTGGGACTCACTACCTACGCGCCCGTTTGCCCGCCGACCCGAAAAGGACCTTCGCCATGAGCCGCGACCTGCTGCCCGGATGCACCGGCGTGCTGGCCCTGGCCGATGGGACCATACTGCAAGGCCATGGCGTGGGCGCGGTCGGCAAGGCGGTGGGCGAGGTGTGCTTCAACACCGCCATGACCGGCTATCAGGAGATCCTGACCGACCCCTCCTACATGGCCCAGATCGTGGCCTTCACCTTCCCGCACGTGGGCAACACCGGCACCACCACCGAGGACCTGGAGCAGGTCTCCGGTTCGGCGGAGACGGCGGCGCGGGGCGCGATCTTCCGCGACCTGCCGACCGCGCCGGCCAACTGGCGGGCCAACGCCGACCTGCCCACCTGGATGGCGCGGCGCGGCGTGGTCGGGCTGTCGGGCGTCGACACCCGCGCGCTGACCCGGGCGATCCGCGAGAAGGGCATGCCGCACGCGGTGATCGCCCACGATCCGGACAGCAAGTTCGACCTCGACGCCCTGGTGGCTGAGGCCAAGGCGTGGTCGGGCCTGGAGGGCCTGGACCTGGCGAAGGACGCGAGCTGCCTGCAGCCGTTCGTCTATGACGAGGGCCTGTGGTCCTGGCCGGAGGGCTACGCCAAGCCGGCGCCGGAACCGAAGTACGAGGTCGTGGTCGTGGACTACGGCGTGAAGCGCAACATCCTGCGCGCGCTCACCAGCGTCGGCGCGC
>JAFEDM010000091.1 GCA_018241625.1 Pseudomonadota bacterium
CAAAGCAAAAGGGCCGGAGATTGCTCTCCGGCCCTTCGCGGGTTCGTCAGTCGGACCTTGCGGTCCTATTTGATGATCTTGGAGACCACGCCGGAGCCCACGGTGCGGCCGCCTTCGCGGATCGCGAAGCGCAGGCCCTGGTCCATGGCGATCGGGGTGATCAGTTCGACGGCCAGCTCGGCGTTGTCGCCGGGCATGATCATCTCGACCCCTTCCTTCAGCTTGATGATCCCGGTCACGTCCGTGGTCCGGAAGTAGAACTGCGGACGGTAGTTGGTGAAGAACGGCGTGTGACGGCCGCCTTCTTCCTTCGTCAGGATGTAGGCCTCGGCCATGAACTCGGTGTGCGGCGTGATCGAGCCCGGCTTGCAGAGCACCTGGCCCCGCTCCACGTCCTCGCGCTTGGTGCCGCGCAGCAGCACGCCCACGTTGTCGCCCGCCTCGCCCTGGTCCAGCAGCTTGCGGAACATCTCCACGCCCGTGCAGGTGGTCTTCTGGACCTCGCGGATGCCCACGATCTCCACTTCCTCACCCACCTTCACTACGCCCTTCTCGATCCGGCCCGTCACCACCGTGCCGCGGCCCGAGATCGAAAAGACGTCTTCCACCGGCATCAGGAACGGCTGGTCCTTCGGACGCTCCGGCTGCGGGATGTAGGCGTCCACCTGGGTCATCAGCTCCAGGATCGAGTTCTCCCCGATCACCGGGTCGCCCCCGTCGATCGCCACCTTCGCCGAGCCCTTCACGATCGGGATGTCGTCGCCCGGGAACTCGTAGGAGCTCAGCAGCTCGCGCACTTCCATCTCGACCAGGTCGAGAAGCTCGGCGTCGTCCACCAGGTCCACCTTGTTCATGTAGACCACCAGCGCCGGCACGCCCACCTGACGCGCCAGCAGGATGTGCTCGCGGGTCTGCGGCATCGGGCCGTCGGCCGCGCTCACCACCAGGATCGCGCCGTCCATCTGCGCCGCGCCCGTGATCATGTTCTTCACATAGTCAGCGTGCCCAGGGCAGTCGACGTGCGCGTAGTGACGGTTCTGCGTCTCATACTCCACGTGCGCCGTGTTGATCGTGATCCCGCGCGCCTTCTCTTCCGGCGCCGCGTCGATGTCCTCGTACTTCTTCGCCGTCGCACCACCCGTCTTCGCCAGGATCATGGTGATCGCCGCCGTCAGCGTCGTCTTCCCATGGTCAACGTGACCGATCGTGCCAATGTTGCAGTGCGGCTTGTTGCGTTCGAATTTCTCTTTGGCCATTTCAAGCTCCAGCCCTGTCCGGGCTTGTCCTCTGTCTAGGGTTGGAAATTAGGCGTACTTCTTGATCACTTCGTCCGCCACCGCTTGCGGCACCGGGTCGTAGTGATCATAGGTCATGGAGAAGTTGGCGCGGCCCTGAGAGAAGGACCGCAGGGTGTTGATGTAGCCGAACATATTGGCCAGCGGCACGAAGGCGGTGACCACCTGCGCGTTGCCGCGGCTTTCCGTGCCCTGGATCTGGCCCCGGCGGCTGTTCAGGTCGCCGATGACGTCGCCCATGTATTCGTCGGGCGTCACCACCTCGACCTTCATCACCGGCTCCAGCAGCTTCGGGGCGCCGCGCTCGCGCAGCTCCTTGAAGGCCGCGCGGCTGGCGATTTCGAAGGCCAGGACCGAGGAGTCCACGTCGTGGAAGGCGCCGTCGTAGAGCGTCGCCTTGAAGTCGATCACCGGGAAGCCGGCCAGCAGGCCGTTTTCCTTGGCCGAGGTCAGGCCCTTTTCCACGCCGGGGACATATTCCTTCGGCACCGCGCCGCCGACGATCGCGCTTTCGAAGATGAAGCCCGAACCCGGCTCGCCCGGCTCGAACTTGATCTTCACGCGGGCGAAC
This sequence comes from Pseudomonadota bacterium, assembly GCA_018241625.1. Classification (GTDB taxonomy): domain Bacteria; phylum Pseudomonadota; class Alphaproteobacteria; order Caulobacterales; family Caulobacteraceae; genus Phenylobacterium. The sequence goes on from JAFEDM010000091.1 coordinate 1,867, forward strand.
TGGCCCGTGCCGCCGGTCTGCTTCTTGTGGGTGTAGTCGATGTCGGCCGGCTTCCCGAGGCTCTCGCGGTAGGCCACCTGCGGCGCGCCGATGTTGGCTTCCACCTTGTAGGTGCGCTTCAGGATGTCGACCTTGATGTCGAGGTGCAGCTCGCCCATGCCCTTCATCACGGTCTGGCCCGACTCCTGGTCGGTGAAGACGGTGAAGGACGGGTCCTCAGCGACCATCTTGGCCAGGGCGACGCCCAGCTTTTCCTGGTCGGCCTTGGACTTCGGCTCGATGGCGATCTCGATCACCGGCTCGGGGAAGTCCATCTTCTCGAGGATCACCGGCGACTTGTTCGGGTCGCACAGGGTGTCGCCGGTCCGCGTGTCCTTCAGGCCCGCCAGGGCGACGATGTCGCCGGCGTAGGCTTCCTTGATGTCCTCGCGGTTGTTGGAGTGCATGAGCAGCATCCGGCCCACCCGCTCGCGCTTGTCGCGCGTCGAGTTGAGCAGGCCCATGCCGCTCTCCAGCTTGCCGGAGTAGATGCGGCAGAAGGTCAGCGAGCCCACGAAGGGGTCGTCCATGATCTTGAACGCCAGGACCGACAGCGGCTCGTCGTCCGAGGCCTTGCGCTCCACCGGCTGTTCGGTGCGGAAGTCGATGCCGGCGGTCGGCGGGATGTCCACCGGCGACGGCAGGTAGTCCACCACCGCGTCGAGCAGCGGCTGGACGCCCTTGTTCTTGAAGGCCGAGCCCGCGAGGATCGGATAGAAGGCGCCCGAGAGCACCGCCTTGCGGATGCACTTCTTGATCACCTCTTCCGACGGCTCTTCGCCCGAGAGGTAGGCTTCCATCGCCTCGTCATCGAGTTCGACGGCGTTCTCGATCATGTAGTTGCGAGCTTCCTCGCACTCGGCCTTCATGTCGGCCGGGATCTCTTCGTCGTGGTAGTTGGCGCCGAGGCCTTCCGACTCCCAGACCACGGCCTTCATGCGGACCAGGTCGACGATGCCCTTCAGGGCCGCTTCCGCGCCGATCGGGATCTGGATCGGCACCGCCTTCACGCCCAGGCGCTCGCGGATGGTCTTCAGGCACATTTGGAAATCGGCACCGATCTTGTCCATCTTGTTGACGAACACGATGCGCGGAACGTTGTAGCGGTCGGCTTGGCGCCAGACCGTCTCGGTCTGCGGCTCCACGCCCTGGTTGCCGTCCAGCACCGCCACGGCGCCGTCCAGCACGCGCAGCGAACGCTCCACCTCGATGGTGAAGTCCACGTGCCCGGGCGTGTCGATGATGTTCAGGCGCTTGCCGGCCCAGAACGCGGTCGTCGCGGCCGACGTGATGGTGATGCCGCGCTCCTGCTCCTGCTCCATCCAGTCCATGGTGGCCGCGCCATCGTGGACTTCGCCGATCTTATGGCTCTTGCCCGTGTAGTAGAGGATCCGCTCCGTCGTCGTCGTCTTGCCGGCGTCGATGTGCGCCATGATGCCGAAGTTACGGTAGTCTTCGATTTTATGCGTGCGGGGCATAGCGGACAGCTCTGGAAAATGAGGGGCGGCGAACGTGACAAATGTCACGTTCAAAACTTTGGTTGTTCTGGAGCCCCAAGGGGGCTCCGGGGTGGCTTAGGTTCGGCCTGAACGAACGGCGCGGGCGGTTTATCTCAAACCGCCCGCGCCGGAAAGCTCAGTGTTCTGGGGCTTACCAGCGGTAGTGCGAGAAGGCCCGGTTGGCTTCGGCCATCTTGTGGGTGTCTTCGCGCTTCTTCACCGCGGAGCCGCGGTTGGAGGAGGCGTCGAGCAGCTCACCAGCCAGCTTCTCGGTCATGGTGTTCTCGCCGCGGTTACGGGCGGCGGAAACGATCCAGCGGATGGCCAGCGCGCGACGGCGGTCCGGACGGACTTCCATCGGCACCTGATAGGTGGCGCCGCCGACCCGGCGGGACTTCACCTCGATGGCGGGCGAGACGTTTTCCAGGGCGGCGTGGAAGGTTTCCAGCGGACCCTGGTCCTTGCGCTTGGCTTCCAGGATGTCGAAGGCGCCGTAGAGGATGTTCTCGGCGACGGCCTTTTTGCCCTCGTACATCACGTAGTTCATGAACTTGGTGACCGTCAGGTCCCCGAACTTCGGGTCCGGAAGGACTTGACGCTTCTCTGCGCGGCGGCGGCGGGACATTCTTGTTCTTCCTTACTTCGGACGCTTGGCGCCGTAGAGCGAGCGACGTTGCTTGCGGTCCTTCACGCCCTGCGTGTCGAGCACGCCGCGGAGGATGTGGTAGCGGACGCCCGGAAGGTCCTTCACGCGGCCGCCGCGGATCAGCACCACCGAGTGCTCCTGCAGGTTATGGCCTTCGCCGGGGATGTAGCACACCGCCTCGATGCCCGTGGTCAGGCGCACCTTGGCGACCTTCCGCAGCGCGGAGTTCGGCTTCTTCGGGGTCGTCGTATAGACCCGGGTGCAGACGCCGCGGCGCTGCGGGCAGCCCTTCAGGGCGGGAACCTTGTTGCGCGAGGGCTTGTCCTGGCGCGGCTTGCGGATCAGCTGGTTGACTGTAGGCATCTAGTCTCGCTCTGGGAGGCGTGTGCCGTTTGGCCGAAGCGCCTCAGTTGGGTCCCAAGAAGGGGTAGGTTACCGGGTTCTCGCGGGGCCGCCCGCCGAACGCAAAAACCCGCCGGGACGGGCTCGCGCGCGCTCCGACGGATGAACGTCCTGCGGGGCTGAGACGAATCCCGGCCTCGAAAGAGCGCGCTACATAGTCGTGAAGCGCCGATCCGTCAACGGTTTGCGGTCCGGAGCACCCCGCGCCCGGCCGCTCCCTTTTCCGCGCCCAAATCCGCCACGAAATCGCCGTCCAGGCCAAGCTTTGTGCCACGGGCGCCGACAGTTGGGGACGATGGCGGACGATGCGGCGGGGAGACCAGCGTCGGCGGAGCTGGGCGATCGGCGTCTCGCTGGGCGTCCACGCCGTCCTGCTGGCCGGCATCCTGCTGCAGCGCTGGAGCCTGGACGCGCCGCCCGAGCTCCCGGCCGGGCCGCCAGAGCCGATCATCCCGGTGCTGCTGGTGCCGCACGCGCCGATGGGCGCGAAGAACGGCACGCTCACCTTCGGCGAGCTGAAGCTGCACCGCCGTGAGCCGCACGCGGCGACCTCGTCCCTGCCCGCCGCGGCGCGCCCGCTGTTCGTGGCGCCCGACGAACGAAGCTCTACCGCCCAGGCCCCGCCGGCCGCCGCGGCCCCCTCGCCGTCCGCCTCCGCCACGCCCTCCGGCGGCGGTGGGGCGTCGGGTCTGCCGGGTCCGGTCGGGCCGGATGTCCGCATGGCCCTGCGCAAGGGGCTGGGCTGCGCCAACCTCGCTGGCCTCAGCCGCGAGGACCGCCAGGCCTGCGACGACCAGCTGGCGACCGGCTTCAAGACAGCGCCCGTCCTGAGCCAGGGCCGCGACCCGCGGATCCAGGCCTATTACGACGCCGTCGCCAAGGCCAAGGCGCCCGACAAACCTTGGACGCCGATCCGCGCCATCGGAGCCATGGGCGTGGAGCAAGACGTTCCCCGCGCCTCCAACGACCGCGTCGGGGGCGTCGGCTGTGTCATCCCCTTCGGGCCGAAGCCGAAGCTGCCGTCACACTGGCTGAAGCTGGGCCCCTGCTTTATCGCGCCGCCCAAGGGCCCGTTCACCACCGAAGTCGACATCACCCCGCCGGATCAGGACCTTTCCCACCCGCCGCCGCGTTCAGGCCCTCAGGCTCCGCCCGGTGTGCGCCACGAAAACGCCGCGGGAACACCTATCTCTGGACCGACGCTGGTGAGGGACCACAGCAAGGATGCAGACGGCGAAACGCCGCCACGATAGGGGCTGGGCCGTCGCGGCCTCGGTCGTGGCGCACGTCGTCCTGCTGACGATCGCCGCCTTTCAGAGCCCGAAGCTCAAGACCCCGACCTGGGAAGGCGGGCCGCCCGAGCCGATCATTCCGGTCATGCTGCTGCCGCGGACGCCGGAGCCCGCGGCTGGACCGACCGCGCCGCAACGGCCGATCCGCCTGCACCGCCGCCCGCAGCCGTTCGCGCCGACGCCGGTCGCGCCCCTGCCCGTCCCGGCGCCCGAGGCCAAGGCGGCTCCAGCAGTCCCGGCCGAGCCCAAGGCCGTCCCCACCTTCCATCCCGCGCCCCTGCCCGA
>JAFEDM010000092.1 GCA_018241625.1 Pseudomonadota bacterium
CGACACCGGCAACAACGCCATCCGCAAGCTGGCCCGGGACGGCGCGGTCACGACCATCGCGCGCGCCGCGCCCGAGGATCCCGATCCGGCGCTGCGCGGGCCGATCGGCCTGGCGGCCACGGCCGACGGCTATCTCTACATCGCGACCTTCCGGCGGGGTCGGATCCTCCAGATTTCGCCCCGGGGTGAGCTGCGCATCCTGACCGGCCGAGACGCCTGGGCGCCGGAGAACCGCGCGATCCTGCTGACCCATCCGGCGGGCCTCGCCGTCGATCGCCGCGGCGCCCTCTATGTGGCGGAGGCGGGCGCCTACGCGGTCCGCAAGCTGGCCCCGCGCCGCGCGGACGATCCGCCGGCCGCCCCGCAGGCGCTGACGGCCGCCGCGCCGGCCCTGACGCGCGCCGCGGTCGTCCCCTGGCCGCTGGCCCCGCAATGGAGCTGGCACGAGGTCGTGGGCGACATGGGCGAGGTGCGCGGCGACTACCAGGGCGAGAGCCGCGACCACCTCCACGCCGGCCTGGATGTGCGCGCCGACGTCGGCGAAGCGGTGCTGGCGATCGCCGACGAGAAGGTCGAAAGCCCCCTGCCCGCGGCGAACTTCGACGGCCTCAGCGAAAATCTGCAGATCGACCAGCTGACCTACATCCACATGAAGGTCGGCCGCACGCCCACCGGCGCGCCGCTCGACCCGGCGCGCTTCCAGATCCTGCGCGACGCCAGCGGCCGGCTGGTGACGGTGCGGATCAAGCGCGGGACCCGGTTCCGCATCGGCGACCCGTTGGGCACGGTCAACCGCATGGCCCACGTGCACCTGGAGCTCGGGTCGCATGGCGGCGACGCCAATCCGATTGAGCTGCGTTTCCCAGGCCTTACCGATCACTTCGCGCCGCGCATCAAGGCGGTCCAACTCCTCGACGCCTCCGGCCGGCGGCTCTCCGCGCACCAGGGGGGCCGGCTCCTCGTGCCGCGCGACGCAGGACCGATCAGCATCGTGGCGGACGCCTGGGACCAGGTGGACGGGGACGCCCCGCGCCGCCGCCTCGGCCTTTACCGCCTGGGCTTCCAGATCCTCACCGCCCAGGGCGCGCCGCTGCCGGGGTACGAGCAGCCGCAGATCAACATCGCGTTCGACCGGCTGCCCCGCGATCCCGCCGCCGCCCGGATCGCGTACGCGCCCGCGAGCGGCGATGCGGTCCACACCGAGCAGCCCACCAGCTTCCTCTACTTGGTCACCAATCGCGTAAGCGGCGGCCAGGCCACGCCCGGCGCCTGGCGTCCCGCCGATCTCCCGCCCGGCGACTACATCGTGCGTGTCTTCGCGGCCGACTACGCCGGCAACGTCGCGACGGACAACCGCGACCTGCTGATCACCGTACGCTGAGCCAGCTCATTCCCACTCGATCGTACCGGGAGGCTTGGAGGTCACGTCGTAGACGACGCGGTTGACTCCGCGGACCTCGTTGATGATGCGGGTGGCGCAGCGGCCGAGGACGTCCCAGGGGAACTCGAAGAAGTCGGCGGTCATGCCGTCGGTGGAGGTGACGGCGCGCAAGGCCAGCACGTCCTCGTAGGTGCGCGCGTCGCCCATGACGCCGACGGTTTTCACCGGCAGCAGCACGGCGAAGGCCTGCCAGATGCTGTCGTAGAGGCCGGCCTTGCGGATCTCGTCGAGGTAGATGGCGTCGGCCTGCTGCAAGACCGTGACCTTCTCGGGCGTGATCTCACCGGGGATGCGGATGGCCAAGCCCGGGCCGGGGAACGGGTGGCGGCCCACGAAAGCCGGCGGCAGGCCGAGCTCGACGCCGAGCGCGCGGACCTCGTCCTTGAACAGCTCGCGCAGCGGCTCGACCAGCTTCAGCTTCATGTAGTCCGGCAGGCCGCCGACATTGTGGTGGCTCTTGATCACCGCCGAGGGACCGCCGCGCGCCGAGACGCTCTCGATCACGTCCGGATAGAGGGTGCCCTGGGCCAGGAACTCGGCGCCGTCGATCTTGGCGCTCTCGCGGTCGAAGACGTCGATGAACAGCTTGCCGATGGTCTTGCGCTTGGTCTCCGGGTCGCTGACGCCGGCCAGCGCGCCGAGGAATTCCTTCGACGCATCAACGTGTATCAGCGGGATGTTGTAGTGGTCCCGGAACATGGTCACCACCTGCTGACCCTCGTTCAGGCGCAGGAGGCCGGTGTCGACGAAGACGCAGGTCAGCTGCTCGCCGATCGCCTCGTGAATCAGGACGGCGGCCACCGAGGAGTCCACGCCGCCCGACAGGCCGCAGATCACCCGGCCCTCGCCGACCTGGGCGCGGATCTTCTGGACCATCTCCTGGCGGAAGGAGGCCATGGTCCAGTCGCCCTTGAGGCCGGCGATCCGGTGGGTGAAGTTGCGCAGCATCAGCGCGCCGCGCGGCGTGTGGGCCACCTCCGGGTGGAACTGAATGCCGTAGAAGCGACGGCCCTCGTCGGCGATCACCGCGAACGGGCTGCCTTCCGAGGTCGCGACCACCGAGAAGCCCTCGGGAATGGCGGTGATCTTGTCGCCGTGGCTCATCCAGACGGGCTCTTCCGCCCCTGGCTCGCCCAGCCCCTCGAGCAGCGGCGACTCGCGCTGGATGCGGATTTCGGCGCGGCCGAACTCGCGGCTGTGGCCGCCCTCCACCGCGCCGCCCAGCTGGGCGCACATGGTCATCTCGCCGTAGCAGATGCCCAGCACCGGCACGCCCAGCTCGAAGACCTTCTGCGGCGCGGACGGGCTTTCCGCCTCGTGCACGCTGGCCGGGCCGCCGGAAAGGATGACGGCCTTGGGCGCATAGGCCTCCAGCATGCCCTCCACCTTGTCGTAGGGATGGATCTCGCAATAGACGCCGCTTTCCCGCAGGCGCCGGGCGATCAGCTGGGTCACCTGGCTGCCGAAGTCGACGATCAGGACCTTTTCGTGGGCGGGCGTGGACATGGGGCTCCGACGGTTCAGGTGCTTTTGGGGGCTTTCTCCAGCACCGCGACGAAAAAGCCGTCGGTGGCGGAGGCTTTCGGGGAGAGGCGCAGGAAGCCCTCGGGCGTGAGCCATCGGGCGATGTCGGGGTCTGCGGTGGCCGGACGCAGTTGGAAGCCTTGGGTGCGGGCCAGGAAGGCCGCGACGCGGTCCTCGTCTTCCTCGGGCAACACCGAGCAGGTGACGTAGACCATCCGCCCGCCGGGCTTCACATAGCGCGCGCCGGCGCCGAGCACCGCGTCCTGGTCGGCCAGGCGCTTGGCCAGGCTCTCGGACGTCAGCCGCCACTTGGTGTCGGGATGGCGACGCCAGGAGCCCGTGCCCGAGCAGGGCGCGTCGATGAACACCAGGTCCATCCGGCCTTCGAGGTCCTTCAGGGCGTCGGGTGTGAGAGGCGAGCGGACCTGCAGGTTGCGCACGCCGGCGCGGTCGCCGCGGCGGACGGTGTCGGCCAGGCGCCGGGCGTCGGAATCGTAGGCGTAGATCTGGCCAGTATTGCCCATGGCGCCGGCCAGGGCGAGTGTCTTGCCGCCGCCGCCGGCGCAGAGGTCCAGCACCTGCCGGCCCTTCACCTCGCCGGCCGCCGCGGCGGCGATCTGTGAGCCCAGGTCCTGAACCTCGAACCAGCCCTTGGAGAACTGCGGGATGGCCTCGACGGCGCCGCTGCGGGCGGTGGGATCGAGGGCCGGCATGCGCAGCGCCGTGGGCAGGACCCCGGTGGGCTGGGCGCCCAGCGGCGCCAGCGCCTTCACCGAGCGATCGGGGTCGGATTTCAGCAGATTGACCCGCAGATCGACCGGCGCCCGTTCGGACAATGCCGCGCCCTCAGCCGCCCGATCGTCGCCGAAGGCGCGCTCGAACGAGGGCTCCAGCCAGTCGGGGTAGTCGCCCCGCACGGCGGCGGGCGCGTCGGTGAGGTCGCGCGGCTGGTCTAAAGCGGCGCGCTCGGCGTCGGTCAACGGGCCCGGGCCATGCGGTTCCTCGCCGGCCGCGTCGGCGACCCGGTCCGGCGGCCACGCCCACTCGAGCGCCAGCACCGCCAGGGCCGCGGCGCGCGGGCTGTCGTCGCCCATGCGCCACGCCAGCGAGCGGCGACGGCGCAGGACGTCGAGCACCAGGCCGGAGACGAAGGCGCGATCCTTCGCCCCGGCATAGCGCGCGGCGTCGCCCCAGCTCTTCAACGCGAGCCGGACAGGCCGGTGGCGGGTCTCGATCTCGGTCAGGACATCAATGGCCGCCGCAAGGCGTCCGGCGTCACGCATTCAACCTCGGCTCATTGAAAGAAGGCCACGATGAGCATCACGATCCCGGCGAGGCTGACGCCCCAGACCACGGACCGCAGCAAGGGCGTGCCCAGGGCGTACAGCGGCACATAGAGGGCGCGGCCCGCCACATAGGCGACCGACCCGTCCACCGTCAGCGTCCCGCCCAGCTTTCCCGCCGCCGCGCAGGCCAGCAGGACCGCCAGGAAGAGCGGGAAGGTCTCCAGGAAGTTCGCCATGGAACGGCGCAGCCGCTGGGCCATGACGCTCTGCACCGGATAGTCCTCGTCGCGCGGGCCCGAGAGCCACTTCAGATCCCTCTGGCCGCCCGACCCGGCGGCGGCGGCCCACATGATGTTGACAAGCCCGATGATCACCGCGGCGACCAGCAGTTTGAACTCGACAGGAACACTCGCACCCATGGTTCTGCCTCCCCGTTCCGCGCCAGCCGTCAGGGCTGGCGGCGCCAGGACCTTAAGGGCCTAGACGGGGCTCGGATAGTTGGGCGCCTCGCGCGTGATCATCACGTCGTGGACGTGGCTCTCGCGCAGGCCCGCGCCGGTGATGCGGATGAACCGGGCGCGGTTGCGGAATTCCTCCAGGGTGCCGCCGCCGACATAGCCCATGGCCGCACGCAGCCCGCCCACCATCTGGTGCAGGATCGGCGCGATCGGGCCCTTATAGGGCACCTGGCCCTCGATGCCCTCGGGCACCAGCTTGAGCACGTCCTTGACGTCCTTCTGGAAGTAGCGGTCGGCCGAGCCCTGGCCCATGGCGCCCAGCGAGCCCATGCCGCGGTAACTCTTGTAGGAGCGGCCCTGGTAGAGGAACACCTCGCCCGGCGCCTCGTCGACGCCGGCGAAGACCGAGCCCATCATGGCCACCGAGGCGCCCATGGCCAGCGCCTTGGCGAGGTCGCCGGAATATTTGATCCCGCCGTCGGCGATGATCGGAACGTCGCCGTCCGCCGCGGCGCGCACGGCGTCGGCGATGGCGGTGAGTTGGGGCACGCCCACGCCCGCCACGATGCGGGTGGTGCAGAGGGAGCCCGGGCCGATGCCCACCTTCACCGCGTCGGCGCCGGCGTCGATCAGGGCGCGCGCGCCGTCATAGGTGGCGACGTTGCCCGCCACGATCTGCACGCGGTTGGTCTCGCGCTTGATCCGTCCGACCGCCTTGGCGACATCGGCGTTGTGGCCGTGGGCGGTGTCGATCACCACCACGTCCACGCCCGCGTCCACGAGCGCCATGGAGCGCTCGTAGCCCGCGTCGCCCACGGTGGAGGCCGCGCCGACCAGCAGGCGCCCCTGGGCGTCCTTGGCCGCGTTCGGGTGGGCCTGGGACTTCTCCATGTCCTTGACGGTGATCAGGCCCACGGCGCGGTAGTCGTCGTCGACCACGATCAGCCGTTCGATCTTGTGGCGGCGGAGCAGTTCGCGCGCCTCGGCCGGATCGACCCCCTCCTTCACCGTGACCAGGTTGTCCTTGGTCATCAGGGCGCTGGCCGGGACATCGCCACTGCTTTCAAAGCGCATGTCGCGGTTGGTCAGGATGCCGCAGAGCTTGCCCTTGGCGTCCACCACCGGGAAGCCGGACACGTTACGCCGCGCCTTGATCTCGCGGACCTCGCGCATCGGCGTGTCCGGCCGGATGGTCAGCGGATTGATGACCATGCCGCTTTCGTAGCGCTTCACCTCGCGCACCTGGTCGGCCTGCTCCTCGACCGTCAGGTTGCGGTGCAGGATGCCCATGCCGCCGTGCTGGGCCATGGCGATGGCCAGCCGGCTCTCGGTGACGGTGTCCATGGCCGCGGACACCAGCGGGATGTTCAGATTGATCTGGCGCGTGAACCGGGTTGCGACATCCACCTGGGTGGGCATGACGTCGGACGCGCCGGGTTCGAGCAAAACATCGTCGAAGGTGAGCCCTTCGCGAATCTCCATGGAGACACCTCGTTTTGCGGGCTGCGTATAGCGGTCGGACGATGGCCCGGGCAAGGGCTGGTGGAAGGTCATTGCGGTCTCCGGGACGATTTGTGGCGGCGCAGCGGGAGCGCGCCGGAATAGACGGCGTAGCTGCGCCAGGGCGGGGTCGGTTCTGGAGCCCAGGTTTCCGCCCAGGATAGGCGGCCGAGGGCGGCCAGCAGCCGTGTCAGTTGGGGCGACCAGACGTTGCGCCGACGGTCATCGGGTAGTCTTCTGAGTTTCCATCGGGCGTTCGAAGACGATGAAATCGCCATAGGTGGACTTCTCCTCGATGGCGCCCTCGGCCAGCGCGGCGTCGATGCGGGCGAAGCCCTCGTCGAGCTCCTGGTCGGTCATGTGCTCGAAGGTGGACACGGCGCGCAGTTTCAGCCGCGCGACAGCGTCTTCGATATCGCCCTCGAAGGGGACCTCGTCGTGGACCACCTCGACGGTGCTGAAGCCCGCGGCTTCAAACAGCGCCCGCGCCTCGGCCTCCGAAAAGAACATCGCCTCCTCCACCGCATGGCTGCGCGGGAAGAAGCCGCGCCACCAGTGGTCGGGGATCCGCTCGCGGAAGGTGCTGCGCAGGATCACGCGGCCGCCGGGCTGCACGACGCGGAAGATTTCGGCCGCGCCCGCCGCCTGGTCGGGCACGTGGTGGAAGGACAGAAACATCAGGACGACATCGACCGAAGCGTCCGGAAGCGGGATCGCGGCGGCCTCGCCGGCCAGGTAGGTCACCCGCGGGTGGGTGGCGTCCGCCTCGGCTGCCTGGCGCATCGCCGCGGCGGGCTCGACGCCCCAGACCGGTCCGCCGAAGGCGTCGGCCAGGGCCGGCGTGAACCGGCCGGTTCCCGAGCCGAGGTCGACGACCGTCAGCGGCCGACGCGCCGGAAGGTGGCGGGCGAAGGTCTCCATGTAGTGCCTGATGGAAGCCGCCGGCAGGGCGCGGGCCTTGGCGTAGGCGGCGTGCTGGACGCGGTCGTAATCGACCCGTTCCAGAGCGGTGTGGGGATCTGAGGTTGCCATGGCGATGTCTACGCCCGTTGCCGATGCGCGGAAATCGACATATCTGATCCTGGATGTTCGATAATCTCACATCTGGAGGCGCATTACCGTCGCTGAACGCGCTGCGGGCCTTCGAGGCCATGGCGCGCACCGGACGCGCGACCCTGGCCGCCGACGAGCTGCACGTCACCCACAGCGCCGTCAGCCGCCAGGTGAAGGCGCTGGAGGCGCACCTGGGCGTGCGGCTGTTCCAGGGTCCGAAGCATCGCCTGACGCTGACGCCGGCGGGCCAGGCCCTGCTGCCCGCGCTCACCCACGCCTTCGACGAGATCGCCACCGCCGTCCGCCGGCTGAAGAGCGAGGGCGAGGACCTGCATGTGGCGGTGAACGCCAGCATCTCGGTGAAGTGGCTGATCCCGCGCCTGCCCGACTTCGCCGCAAAACATCCCGAGATCCAGCTTCACCTGGAGGAGCTGTCGCCGCACGCGACCTCGCATCGCGGCGCCCAGGGCGTGGTGCGGATCACGCCCGCCGCGCGCCTCGCCGACCCGCTGGTCACCGCTTTCATCCCCAATCACACCGGTCCGGTGATGACGCCGGCGCTGGCTGAAAAGTTCGCCGCCGACCCGTTGGCCGCGCCGCGCCTTTCAGCCCAGACCCATCCGCAGGGCTGGGCGATCTGGGCGGCGCTGGCGGGCGTAGAGTTGGCCCCGGCGCCCGAACTGCCCTTCCCGCACGGCCACTTCGCGCTCGACGCGGCGCTGGCCGGCCTGGGCGTGGCGATCCTCAACTGGCCGATGGTCACGCAGGAGATCGCCGAGGGCCGCCTGGTCGCGCCCTTCGGCTTCCGCCGCAACGAGAACGCCTTCGCCCTGATCGCCGCGCCCGGCGGCGAGAGCCGCGCGCTGAGCGCCTTCCGCAAATGGCTGGTGGCGCAGGGCAAGCTAACCCCGCCGGTTCCGGCGGGCTAGCGCCCCTTGAACCCGGTCGCGACGAGGTAGAGCTCCGATGAGTCCGCCCGGCTGGCCTTGGGCTTGACGGTCTTCACCTCGGCGAAATGGCGCTTCAGCGTCCCGATCACCTCGGCGGTCTCTCCGCCCTGGAAGGCCTTGGCGATGAAGACGCCGCCGGGCTTCAGCACCTGGATGGCGAAATCCACGCCGGCCTCGATCAGGCCCACGATGCGCAGGTGGTCGGGCTGGCGGTGGCCCACGGTGTTGGGCGCGATATCCGACATGACCAGGTCCGGCGCGCCGCCCAGCAGGCGGATCAGCTCCGGGCCGCAGGCCGGATCGGTGAAGTCCTGCTGCAGGATGATCGCCGGCGGCAGCGGCTCGACGGGCAGAAGGTCGAC
>JAFEDM010000093.1 GCA_018241625.1 Pseudomonadota bacterium
AGCGTGCGCGAGGCGGCCGCCGGCGGCTGCCCGCCGCTGATCGGGGTGCGGCTGCGCATCGTGAACGGCCCGGCGCGGCCCGACTGCCGCCGTTCGTCCGACGCCATGCTGGCCGAGGTCGCCGGCGACCCGAAGCTGAAGCTGGTGGTGCTGGCCGCCCGCTGGCCGCTCTACCGCGACCGGCCGCCGTTCTACGACCCCAACTCCCCGCGGGTGGGCATGCAGGTCGACAGCCGCCCCGGCCCCGCCAGCCTGACGGCGCCCCTGGGCTGGACCCTGGACGCCATCCACCAGCGCAATCCCGCCGCGCGGATCGTCGTCGTCGGGCCGGTCCCCGAGCTGGTCTTCGTGCCGCCGGAATGCCTCGCCCAGGCCCGGCATCTGCATCAGGACGAAGCCTTCTGCCACCGCGCGCCGGCCGGCCCGGCCCTGGCCCGCGCCCGTCCGGCCGAGGCCGAGATCGCCGCCGCCCTCGCCGAGCGGCCCTGGGCGCGCACGGTCACCCCCAGCGCCGGCCTCTGCGGCCAGGACGCCTGCCGAACCGCCCTCGACGGCCGGCTGATCTATTTCGACGACGATCACCTGAGCGCCTCCGGCGCCCGACGCCTCGTCCCCGGTTGGCTCGACGCCGCGCTCGGCCCGGCGTCCCCGCCCCGGCCGCAGCAGCCCTGAGGAGCCGCGTCCATGCCCGCCAGAGACTGGGTCTCCCGCCACACGATCCTCGCCGCCTGGGCGACCTGCCTCGCCCTCGCTGCCCTCGGCTTGGCCACCCGCGCCGCGGAGCGTCCGCCAGGGGTGGTCTCCGAGGGGCCCGCCACCCAGATGGCGACCGTCCAATATGTGTTCCACTCGGCGAACACCGGCCGCGACTACCTGATCAAGGTGACCAGCCCCTTCCATCCGGTCCCCGCCGGCCAGCAGCGCCCTGTGATCTACGCCCTGGACGGCGGCTATGAGGTCGCCGGGCCCATCGCCTGGGTGCTCGGCGGCTCGGGCGGAATGCCCGAAGCCTTCGTGGTCAGCGTCGGCTACCTGCCGGCCGACTACCGCTGGCGCGCCACCGACCTCGCCTTCCGGGGCTACGAGGACGACTATGACAAGGTGAAGGTGCCGAGCGGCGCCGCTGCCTTCCACGCCTTCCTCACCAACGAGCTTCGCCCCTTCATCGCCGCGCGCCTGCCGGTCGACGATCACCGCGCCATCCTGTTCGGCCACTCTGAGGGTGCGCTGTTCGCGGCCAACATCCTGGCGGCGCAGCCACGGGAATATGCCGGCTACATCATCGCCAGCCCCGCGGTCTGGAGCGACCCCACCATCCTGGACCGACTGCGCGCCGGCCTGCCGCGGGCCCGCGACATCCGCGTCTTCCTGGCGGTCGGCGGCGCGGAGACCCCGCGCATGCGCGAGAGCGGGCAGGAAATCGCCGGCCTGCTCAGGACGAACACCACCATCGCCCTGCGGACCGAGACCTATCCGGGCGCCACGCACCTCTCCTACTACCCGGCGCTCATCACCCAGGCCTTCCCCTGGATGCTGGATCGCTAGCCGCCCCGGCGACCGGGCCTGGAGCATCCGCCGCGCCCGCACGTTCCCCGCTGGCCCTTGAACACAGGAGATCCAGCGTGAGCAGGCTCGACCAATCCGATCGCGACGAACTCTCGTCGCGCCAGTACGCCTTCCCCAGACAGCGCAAAGAGCCGCTGGAGGACGCCCGTCACGTGCGGAACGCCGTCGCCCGCTTCAATCAGGTGGAGGATGTCACCGACGCCGAGCGGGACGAAGCCTGGAAGCGCATCGAGGCGGCAGCGAAAAGGCACGACGTCAAGCTCGAGGAGCGCAGCTGGCGCGACCTCAAGAAGCCGAAGGGCTGAGGCCCAGCCGGCGTCGAAAGGCCGCCCGGAGGCGGCCTTTCAGGTCCATCGCGAAGAGTGAGGCCGTCCGCGACAGGCCTACGCCTAGGCCAGCGCCGTGCGCCGGCGATTGGCGCGCAGCGTCGCGCCCAGGCCGCCGAAGCCCAGGATCATCAGGCTCCACGACATCGGTTCCGGAACCCCGGCCGGCACCGAGACATAGCCCTGGTTCAGGGTCAGGGTCCCGGCCTGGGCGCCGGAGTTCTTCACCGCCAGGGCGCTGAAGGCGCCCATCTGCTCGCCGCTCAGCGTCGACTTGGCGCTGAGGCCGGAGAAGGGGATGTCCGCGGACGCAGCGCCGACAGTGTTGAAGTCGGGGCCTTCCCACGTGAACACCAGGTTGGGGATGTTCGGATTGTCGACCATGCCGGGCGGCAGCGCGAGGGACGAGGAATCCTGGATCGAGGCCGAGATGTCGGGGGTCGGGACCTGAATGCTGCCCGGCACGTAGCCCGCGAAATCGAAGATCACCAGCTCCGAGCCCTTGGTCACGCCCTGATCGGCCGCCAGGGTGCCCGTGTAGGAGAAGGTGTAGGTTCCATCGCCGTCATTGGTGATGTTCGCCAGGACCGGGATAATCGAGGCGTGCGCACAACCCGCGCTCAAGGCGGCGGCCGCGACCGCCGTCAGGATGATTTTCTTCATAATGATCAAAGTCCCACACGCCCAAAATCGGGCCGGAGACGCAACATCTTCACGCCATATTTCGTTCCAGGCGTGACACTTTATCGCCTCAAATGAGGTTAACCGCCGATCTGGGGCGCGAAAGTCCGCAACCGATCCGCGCCGCACTTACCCCTTGGTCAGCTCCGTCATCTTCACGACCGTGTTCCAGTTGCGCGCCGTGCCGCGCAGCTTGGTGGCGCGTTCGATCACCACCGGGGTCAGCTTCGAGCGGCCCTGGCCCTCGGGATAGCTGAAGTAGAGGCAGCCCGGGCCGGCCTCGAGCTCTTCGGGCCCGCCGAAGCCGGCGATCTTGGCGCGCACGGCCTCCACCTCGGCCGCGCCCGCCTGGCCTTTCAGGAAGCTCACCGCCAGATAGGCCGGCTTGTCGCGGGCCATCGCCTCGAACGGGTTGCCGGCCACCACCCTCGCCATATCGGCGTGGTCGCGCACGAACACCTCGATCGTCATGCCGCAATCCTTGGCGAGCCGGGCCTCGATCTCGGCCTCCAGCGCGGCGCCGCCCGCCTTCGCCTCCGCCACCGCCGTGCCGGCCGCGCCGACGGTCTGCACGGCCCCGAGGCCCGTCCTCACCAGACAGGTCTTGAAGTCGGCCATCAACAGCTTGCGGCCGCCCACATTGATCGCCCGCAGATAGACGGCCAACCTGGTCGCCACCCGCGTCAGACCCCCGCTTCCCAGGCCTTGAACTCCGGCCGCTCCAGCAGCCGCTCGGCATAGCGCGCCGCGGCGCCGGACTTGTCGCCGAAGTCCGACAGCTTCACCCCATAGGTCTTGAAGCGGGTGGCCACCGGCGTGAAGAAGGCGTCGACGATGCCCCACTCCTCGCCCACCAGCCAGGGGCCGCCGAACTTGGTCATCAGGTCGGTCCACAGCTTCACGATGCGGCGGATGTCCTTGTGCGTCGCTTCCGACAGAGTCTTGGCCTTGGGCCACATGGACAGGTCCATGGGGCATTCGCCGCGCAGCGAGGCGAAGCCCGAATGCATCTCCGCCGTCGCCGAACGGGCGTAGGCGCGCATCCGCGGGTCGCGCGGCCACAGGTTCATGTCCGGGAACCGCTCGGCCAGGTATTCGCAGATCGCCAGCGAGTCCGAGATCAGCACGTCGCCGTCCTTCAGCGCCGGCACCATCCCGGTCGGCGAATGCTTCAGGATCGCCGCCGTCGTCGCCCCCTGCTCCTGGCGCAGGGGGATCAGGATCTCGCGGAATTCCACGCCCGTCCGCTTCAGCACCAGCCAGGGGCGCAACGACCAGGTCGACCAGGCCTTGGTCCCGATCACCAGTTCCATAGAGGCTCCTTCCGTTCGCCTCCTAGGCGATAACTCGCCGAGGCGGCTTTCCTCAACGGCATAAATACTGAACTCTTGCCTAAGCAGCCGTTAGAGCCGCGCGGAGGGAACGAATATGGCCGATATCGCCGCCCCGGCGGGCGAAGAAGGCTTGCTGGACGAGAGTTTCTCCTCCCTTCCCGGGGGAGTTGTCGGCGAAGCCGACGGAGGGGGTGGCCCGCAGGAGGCGTCCCCGCCCGGGTCCGTGGCCTATCGCCGCTATGTCCTGTGGCTCCTGCTGCTGATCTATGTGGTCAACTTCATCGACCGCCAGGTGATCAACATCCTGGCCGAGCCGATCCGCAACGACCTGCACCTCGCCGACTGGCAGCTGGGCCTGCTCTCGGGCTTCGCCTTCGGCATCGTCTACACCCTGCTGGGTTTCCCGCTGGCCCGGGCCGCCGATCGCGGTCACCGCGGCTACATCATCGCCGCCTGCCTGGGCGCCTGGAGCCTGTTCACCGGCGCCTGCGGCTTCGCCCAGAACTTCGGCCAGCTGGTCGCCGCCCGCGCCGGCGTCGGCATCGGCGAGGCCGGCTGCACGCCCACCAGCCACGCCCTGATCGCCGACTACACGCCCAAGGAGAAGCGGGCCTCGGCCCTCTCCTTCTACGCCATGGGCACCCCGCTCGGCACCCTGCTGGGCCTCGCCATCGGCGGGGTGATGAGCGACTACTTCGGCTGGCGCCAGGCCTTCATGGTCGCAGCCGCCCCCGGCCTGCTGCTCGCCCTGGTCGCCGCCCTGACCCTGAAGGAGCCGCGCCGCCTGATCGCCCAGGCGACCCAAGCGATGCAGGCGAAGGCGGAGGCGGCGGGCGAGGGCCTCGCCACCTTCTCCGAGACCTTCCGCTACCTGCTGACCAAGCGCGCCTTCTGGTTCCTGGCCTGGGGCGCGGGCATCCGCTCGTTCCTGGGCTATGGCCACGCGGCCTTCGCGCCCAGCTTCTTCTACCGTTGCCACGGGCCGGAGGTGACGGCGCTCGCCCATCACTTCGGCCTGCGGCCCCAGACCTTCGTCGGCATGGCGCTGGGGATCATCGGCGGCGGCGCCGGGACGGTCAGCTCCTGGCTGGGCGGCGTCATCGCCGACCGCTGGGGCGCCAGGGACCTGCGAGTCTACGGCGCAGTGCCGACGGCGGCGGTGCTGCTCGCCCTGCCCTGCGTGATCGTCCTCTACACCACGCCCAACGTACCGCTGGCCTTCGGGATGGTCATGCTCAACAACCTGCTGGCCGCGCTCTGGTACGGCCCGGTCTATTCCAGCGCCCAGGGCATGGTGCCGGCCCGCATGCGCGCCATGAGCGCCTCGATCATGCTGTTCGTGATCAACTTCCTGGGCCTGGTGCTGGGCGCGCTCTGCCTGGGCGTCGTCTCCGACGTCCTCAACAAGGGCTTCCACCTCGGGCCCGCCGAGGGCGTCCGCTGGGCCCTGCTCGGCTCGGCCGTGATCGGGGCCCTGGGCGCCGGCCTCTTCTGGGCCTCGCGCCGCACGATCGCCGACGAGATGGTGAGCTAGCGGCCCGCCGGAGACATCGCGCCCGGCCGGCGTCTCGATCGGGCGCGGCCCGCCTATCGCTCCGGCTCGGCCGCGCTCAGGGCCTGAACCAGGGCCTCGAACTCCTGCGGCGTGTTGGCTCCGCGCAGCCGCGGCTCGGCGCCCGGCGGGCTTGGCGGCCGGGCCAGGCCCATGGCGGCGATGAAGCGGCCCACCGCCCAGCCGGCCCCCGCCTCGGCCGGCGTCGCTGACAACCGCCAGGCCAGTGGCAGGTGGAGGTCGCGGAACGCCGCCCCCGGTGGCGGCGCGGCCAGCAGCGGCGCCAGGTCCTCCGCCCGCAGGGTTGGCGCGTCCACCGCCAGGGCCAGCCCCCGATCGCACCCCATCGCGACCAGCGCCGCCGCGCCGGCGACCAGGCCCGCCACCGGGCCGCCGTCCTCGGTCTCGTCCGGAACGAAGGGCGCGCCGAAGTTCTTCGCGCCGGAGGTCACGATCGCCTGGGCGTCCAGAGCGCGCGCCACCTCGATCAGCCGGTCGACGGCGCGCCGACCGTTCCAGAGCTGGCTCGCCTTGTCGACGCCCATGCGCGACGAGCGGCCGCCCGCCAGGATGATCACGCCCAGGCGCATCCGACGGACCTCAGCTGGCCGGCGGCGCGACCCGCACCCGCGCCGCCTCGCCCGCCGCGGTCGCCACCATCCGCCCGACGACCGCCGCCTCGGCGAAGCCTTCGTCGCGCACCGCCGCCAGCACCGCCTCGGCCGCCTCCGGGGCCACGGCGATCAGCAGGCCGCCACTGGTCTGCGGATCGGTGAGCAGGTCGCGCCGCCAGTCCTCGAAGCCGGCCGGCAGCGCCACCGCCTCGCCATAGCTCGCCCAGTTGCGCCCCGAGGCGCCCGTCCGCACCCCGCCCCGCGCCAGGGCCTCGACCCCGGCCAGCAGCGGCGGGACGCCCTCGACCTCGCTCGACAGTCCAGCGCCCCGGCACATCTCCAGCAGGTGTCCCAGAAGGCCGAAGCCGGTGACGTCGGTCATGGCGTGGACCGCCTCGCGCGCGGCCAGCATCGGGCCCACCGAATTGAGTTTGGTCGTCGAGCCCACCAGGGCCGCATAGCCCTCCGCGTCCAGCCGCTCCTGCTTGAACGCCGCCGACAGCACGCCCACGCCCAGCGGCTTGGTCAGGATCAGGACGTCGCCGGCCATGGCCGTGCGGTTGGTCCGCACCCGGTCCGGATGCACGATCCCCAGCGCCACCAGGCCGTAGATCGGCTCGACGCTGTCGATGGAGTGGCCGCCGGCCACCGGCACGCCCGCCTGCGCGCAGACGCTGGCCCCGCCGGCCAGGATCTTCCCGATCGTCTCCGGCGGCAGGACGTTCACCGGCATCCCCACGATCGCCAGCGCCAGGATCGGCTTGCCGCCCATGGCGTAGACATCCGACAGCGCGTTGGTCGCCGCGATCCGCCCGAAGTCGTAGGGATCGTCCACCACCGGCATGAAGAAGTCGGTCGTCGCCACCAGCGCCTGCTCGTCGTTCAGCCGCCAGACCGCCGCATCGTCGCTGGTCTCGGTCCCGACCAGCAGGTCGGGGAACGCGCCTATCGCCGGCATCCCCTTCAGGATGTCCTGCAGCACGGCGGGCGCGATCTTGCAGCCGCAGCCGCCGCCGTGGGCGAGGCTGGTCAGGCGCGGAACGGCGGCGGGCGGGGCTTGGTCGAGAGGGCTCATCCGGTCCACTATAGGGCGATGATGCTCCGCCTCGAAGACCGGCCGTGCCCGATATAGACGCCGTCACGGCCCTCGACGCGGAGACCCTGGCCCGCTTCGACGCCGTCATCGACGTGCGCAGCCCCGCCGAGTTCGCCGAGGACCACGTCCCCGGCGCCGTCAACCTGCCCGTGCTCTCAAACGAGGAGCGCGCCCAGGTCGGCACGATCTATGTCCGCCGCAGCCGCTTCGAGGCGCGGCGCATCGGCGCCGCCCTCATCGCCCGCAACGTCGCCCATCACCTGGAGACCGCGCTCGCCGACAAGCCGGGCGCGTTCCAGCCCCTGGTCTACTGCTGGCGCGGCGGCCAGCGCTCGGGCGCCATGGCCACCATCCTCAGCAACGTCGGCTGGCGCACGGCGGTGATCGAAGGGGGCTACCGCACCTGGCGCCGCCAGGTGGTGGCGCGCCTCTACGACGGGACGATCGCGCACGACAGGCTCATCCTGATCGACGGCCCCACCGGCGCCGGCAAGACCGAGCTGCTCGCCCACCTCGCCGAAAAGGGCGCTCAGGTCCTCGACCTGGAAGGCTTGGCCGCCCATCGCGGCTCGCTGTTCGGCCGCCTGCCCGACCGGCCGCAGCCCAGCCAGAAGCTGTTCGAGACGCAGTTGCTGGGCCTGCTCGACCGGCTCGACCCCGCCCGGCCGATCTTCGTCGAGGCGGAGTCCTCCAAGGTCGGCGAGATCATGGTGCCGCCGGCGCTCTGGGCGCGCATGGAGGCCGCCCCGCGCATCACGCTCAGCGCCCCCGCCGCGGCCCGCGCCCGCTACACCGCCCAGGCCTACGTCGACGTCGCCGCCGACCCCGCCGCCGTCCAGGCCATCCTCGAGCGCCTGCCGCGCACCACGGCCAAGCAGGCCCTGGCCGAGTGGCGCGCCCTGGCCGACGCCGGCCGGCATCAGGACCTGGCG
>JAFEDM010000094.1 GCA_018241625.1 Pseudomonadota bacterium
ACGGGAACATCCTGGGCGACCACCGTGTGGTCAGCACCATCCCCAACTCGGATCCCCATCACCACCGCCCCGAACTCATCGAGGCCTGAGGACACTTCCCATGTTCGCCTTTCTCAAGAGCCGCATCTTCTGGGTCGTCGCTGTCGTGCTGATCGTCGGCGCCGGCGGCTTCGTCGTCATGAACAACCAGGCCAAGGCCAAGAAGGCCGAGGCCGCCAAGCTGGCCGCCAAGGCGCCGGTCAGCCCCTATGTCGCCATCGCCAACGGCAAGGCCGACGTGGAGGGCGGCGTCATCCAGGTGGCCGCGCGCACCGCCGGCGTGGTCCGCGAGGTCGACGCGCAAGAAGGCGACGAGGTCAGGAAGGGCCAGGTGCTGGCCCGCCTGGAAGACGACCAGCCTCGCCTGCAGGCCCAGGAGGCCGACGCCGAACTGCATCAGGCCCAGGCCCAGGTCGCCCTGCTGCAAGTGCAGATCGCCACCGCCAAGCGCGAGTACAACCGCGTCCAGTCGCTGATCGACAAGGGCTATGTGTCCAAGCAGTCGGTGGACCAGGCGCAGGACGCGATCCGCGGCGCCGAGGCCAGCCTGCAGGCCCAGAACGCCGCCATCGGCACCGCCCAGGCCAAGCTGTCCCAGGCTCGGTACAACCAGGAGCTCACGGTCATCCGCGCCCCGGCCGACGGACGCATCGTGCGCCGCTACGCCAACCCGGGCGCCGGCGCCTCGACCCTGAACGTCTCCAACATGTTCGACCTCGAGCCGCACGCCGCGCGGATCGTGCGCGCCGAGATCAGCGAGACCGCCCTGCCCTTCGTCCAGCTCGGCCAGACGGTGCAGCTGTCGGCCGAGGCCGATCCCAGCCGGGTGGTGAACGGCAAGGTGCTGCGCCGCGCCGCGGTGTTCGGGGCGCGCAAGCTGACCTCGGACGACCCCACCGAAAAGACCGACGAGCGCGTGGTCGAGGTGGTCGTCAGCACGGACGGCGCGCCGTTCCTGATCGGCCAGCGCGTCCTGGTGAAGTTCATGCGGACCCAGCAGCAGGCGCAAGCCAGAACGCCCGCTGTGGGATAGGCGGGTCCGCATAACCCTCCCTCCATCCAGCCCCAAGAGGATGGAGGGAGGCTCCTGAAAGGCCCGGGTCCCCAAGCCCGGGCCTTTCTTCTGTCGCGCGGATTTCTATCGCGCGGAGGTGGCCGTCGCCGCCGGCGGGACCGCGGGGCAGGCGGGACCCGGCGCGGGAACCACCAGCTGGCGGCTGACCTTGCCGGTCCCGGCCGGCAGGTAGCTGATCACCTGGTCGGCCTCGCCGGCCGGCTTGACCTTCAGCACATAGGGCCGCGTGGCGTCGCCCGGACGGGCGGAGATGATCGCCAGCAGCCGCATGCCGTTGCGCAGGCCGGCGGCGTAGGCCGGTCCGTCGGGCCGCACCCCGGCCAGGGTCATGTTCGCCGCCCGGGTGGCGTCCGGGTCCCAGCCGCGGTCGAAGGCCGGCGTCTCGACGGTTCGGACAGCGAAGCAGGGCCCCAGCCCGTCGGGCGGCATCTCGATCGGCTGGCCGTCGACCATGTGGCGCTGGATCAGCGGGCGCGGGTCGAGCCCGGTCACCCTCTGGTAGACGGCCGGGAACAGCTCGGTGACGTGGCGCGCCTCGCCCTTGGTCGACGCCGCGCGCCGCATCTCGCGCATCACCTGGTCGAGGGAGGACCCGTGGGCGCGGGCCATCGAGTCCAGCGACGCCGCGAGTATGGCCCCGCGATAGTAGGGCAGCTTCTGCGCATCCTGGTTGACCCAGAAGTTGGTCATCACCGCCGTGTTCGGCGCGCCCTTCAGCGGCGAGATCGCATAGTTGCGCAGGGTCTCGTTCCAGCGGTCGGCGAAGTCGTCGGGGCCGAACTGACCCGACTGCAGCATGATCTTCCAGGCGTAGTAGTCGGTGAAGCCTTCGGAAAACCAGTAGCTGAGCGGCTCGGTCGGACCGTCCTGGATGCTGCCCAGCAGGGCGGCGTTCCAGGTGTGGAAGTACTCGTGCGCCAAAAGCCAGCGCAGGTCTTCCTGACGCGACGACGGATCGACCCAGAGCGCGAAGGCGTCGGAGCGGCCTGCGCCGCTGATCGACAGGCTGCGCCCCTCGCCGACGGTCGGCGACATGGCCACCAGATAGGGCTGCGCCTTCTCCCCCCAGAAGGCGCGTTCGGCCTGCAGCACCTCGAAGACCTTCTCGGCGAAGGCCCCGTCGCTGAAGCCGTAGCGGCCGACGATCGCCACCCGCAGCCGGGCGCCGTCCACCCGCCGTTCCACGACACGCAGGTCGCGCCCGCCCACGACGATGCTTTCCAGCACGTCGTCGACCAGGCCCGGCCGGGTGGCCTTGCGGCCCGGCCCTGCCAGATGCTCGAGGTCCGACGCGAAAGCCAACCTCCCTTTGCCAAGGGATCTCAGCGGCCCGCCGGCCCACTCGAAGGTCGCCGAGGACTTGTCGTGGTCCTCCGGAACGGCGAACAGGGACTCGCCAACCGCGAAGAACCAGGTGGGACGGATCACCGGCCAGGCCTGGCGGCTGTCCTCGTCGGTGGGATCGTGGTCGTAGGCCGAGACCACGGTGTAGCTGACGGTGATCGGGGTTCCGGGCGTGGCGTGGATCAGCCAGGCGCCCGGCCGATCCGGCGTCGCGGCGCCGCCCTCGACCTTCAGGCCGCGAAGGTTGCGGTAAAGCTTGTCCTCGCCGGCCCAGTCCTTCAGCCAGCCCAGGCGCGTCTGCCCCGACGGACCTTCGTGGAAGCGGATCTCGACCTTCAACGCCGTGAGGGCCTCGCCCGCCATCACCGGCGACAGCCGATAGGCGACGATGTCGGAGGCCATTCCGGGCGCAGGTCCGGCGCCGGAAGGGCCTTGGGCGTGCGCGGCGGACGAGGCCGAAACACCGAGGATCAGAAGCGCCATCGCGCCCAGCCAACGCATGGGTCCGATCCTTAGAGGCCGCGCCGCGGATCGCAATCGCCTTCCCCCGCCTTGACGCCTTCTCCACGACTCCGCAAAACCCCGGCCGAAATTTGGCCGCTCCGAGCCGGGGCGTGCGCTCATCCAGAGAGGACTTCTTCCATGGCGGACATCCGCTTCGACGGCAAAGTGGCCATTGTCACCGGTGCGGGCGGTGGCCTCGGCCGCCAGCACGCGCTCGAACTCGCCCGCCGCGGCGCCAAGGTGGTGGTCAACGACCTGGGCGGCTCGATGGACGGCTCCGGCGGCGGCTCGGAGGCCAGCCACAAGGTCGTCGACGAGATCAAGGCCTTTGGCGGCGAGGCGATCGCCAACGGCAGCTCGGTCACCGACGACGCCGGCGTGGCCCTGATGGTCAAGCAGGCGATGGACGCCTGGGGCCGCATCGACATCCTGGTCGCCAACGCCGGGGTGCTGCGCGACAAGACCTTCGCCAAGATGGACATCCCGGACTTCGAGTTCGTGCTCAACGTCCACCTGATGGGCACGGTGAAGCCGGCCAAGGCCGTCTGGGAGATCATGCGCGAGCAGAACTACGGGCGGATCGTGGTGACCACCTCGTCCTCCGGCCTCTACGGCAACTTCGGCCAGTCGAACTATGGCGCCGCCAAGCTGGGCATCATCGGCTTCATGAACACGCTGAAGCTCGAGGGCCAGAAGAACAACATCCACGTCAACGCCATCAGCCCGGTCGCCGCCACGCGGATGACCGAGAACCTGATGCCGCCGGCGATCCTCGAGAAGCTGAAGCCGGAATACGTCACGCCCGGCGTGGTGTTCCTCTGCTCGGACGAGGCGCCGACCGGGGCGATCCTGACCGCCGGCGCGGGCGCGTTTGCGCTGTCGCGCATCGTCGAGACCGAGGGCGTCTACCTGGGCGAAGGCGGCCTGTCGGTGGAAGAGGTCCGCGACAACTGGGGCAAGATCTCCGATCCGGCCGGCCAGCAGGCCTATCAGGCCGGCGGCGAACAGAGCGCCAAGTTCTTCCGCCTGATGGGCGGCTGATCCGCCGCGCGTCCCCGCCCTGCGAAAGGGCGGGGACGGCATCCCCACGTTACGCCGAATCAACTTGCCTCCGCCGAGGCGAGTGCGCCTAACCTTGCCGTCTGACCGCGCCCGCCAGAGGCGCGGCGAGGTGAGGAGGATCACGTGGCGCAAGGCAGCTCCGCGTCGCCGCGGACCGCGAAGGCCCCGAGGATTTCCGGGGGCGGCGTCCTGGCGTTCGCCTGCGCCTACATGCCCTATGCGGCCCTGCTGCTGTCGGTCGCCGTCCAGCTTCCGCCGTTCTTCGCCAGCCAGCTGGGCCTCGGCCTCGCCGCCGGGACCGCCTTTGGCGTGGTGCGCCTGATCGACATCCCGGTCGACCCGATCCTGGGCCTGATGATCGACCGGACCAAGACGCCGATCGGCCGCTACCGGCCGTGGATGATCGTCGGCGTCCCGATCATGATGCTGGCGCTCTACATGCTCTACCAGGCGCCGCCCGGAGTCAGCGAGACCTACCTCGTGGTCTGGCTGCTGGTGGTCTACCTGGGCATGTCGATCCAGCTGGTGGCCGGCAACGCCTGGGCCTCGAGCCTGGCCACCACCTACAAGGCCCGCTCGCGGATCTTCGGCGCCATGCTGGGCATGGGCGTGGTGGGCGCGGTGGCCGCCCTGGTGATCCCGGTGGTCGCAGCCAAGATGCACCAGGACGAGGTCGGCGGCATGCGGGCCGTGGGCTGGTTCCTGTTCGCGCTCGTCCCGGCCTCGACCCTGATCGCGCTGGCGCG
>JAFEDM010000095.1 GCA_018241625.1 Pseudomonadota bacterium
GGCGGGCGGCGCGCGGCCGAGGCGCGCGGCGGCGACCCAGGAGATCCGCGCCCTGCAGGAGGCCGGCGTCGGCCCCGTGGAGATCGCCCGGCGCCTGGGCGTCAGCCGCATGACCGTCTGGCGCAAGCTGAAGGCGGCGGAGGGCTGCGACGCCTAGCCAGCGCTGGCCCAGTCCGCCCAACCCTCGTCCGCCCAATCCTAATCGGCGGCGTGGGCCGCGCCGCCGCCGCTGACCGCCTTCTTGGTCACCCAGACCAGCGGGATCACGATCACCACCATCCAGGCGCAGATCCGGAAGATGTCGACCGTAGCCAGCAGGTAGGCCTGGTTGATCACCTGGTTGGTGACCGCGCCCACGGACTGGAGCGGCGACAGGCCGGCGCCCTGGAGCTTGGAGACGCTCTGCACGAAGGACGGCGCCTGGGATCCCATGGTCTCCGACAGGCGGGTCTGCTGCACCGCCTCCAGCCGGTCCCAGCTGGTGGTCACCAGGGAGGCGGCGAAGCTGCCGGCGGTGATGCGCAGGAAGTTGTACATGCCGGTCGCCTGGGGGACCATCTGGGCCGGCAGGCCGTTCAGCGCCATGGTCACCATGGAGACGAAGAAGGTCGCCATGGCGATGCCCTGCACCAGCATGGGGATGACCAGCGCCTGGAACCCGACGTCGCTGGTGAACAGCGAGCGCAGGTAGAAGGAGCCGCCGAAGGCCAGGAGCGACAGGGTCGCCGTCCAGCGCGCGTCGATCCGGCTCATCACCCGCGCGGCGATCGGGGTCAGGAACACCGCGACCACGCCGGACGGCGCGGCCACCAGGCCGGCCCAGGTGGCGATGTAGCCCATGCGGGTCTGCAGCCACAGCGGCTGGAGCAGGTTGGTGGCGAAGAACACCGCATAGCCCAGGCAGGAGGCGATGGTGGCCAGGACGAAGTTGCGGTTCTTCATCAGCGCCAGGTCGACGATCGGGAACTGCTCGTTCAGCTCCCAGATCAGCCAGGCGATGAAGCCGACGACGGCGATGATCAGCTCGACGACGATGGCCGGGGAGTTGAACCAGTCGGCGTCCTTGCCGGTGTCGAGCATCACCTGCAGCGCGCCCACCCAGGTGAGCAGCAGGATGAAGCCCCAGCGGTCGATCGGCAGCTGGCGCGTGGGCGTCTCGCGCGAGCGCATGTTCCGCCAGCAGATCACCGCGCAGAGGATTCCCACCGGCACATTGATCAGGAAGATCCACGGCCAGGAGATGTTGTCGGAGATGTAGCCGCCGAGGATCGGGCCGCAGATCGGCGCGACCAGGGTGGTCATAGACCAGATGGCGAGCGCCGTCCCCCGCTGGGCGGCGGGGAAGATCATGATCAGCAGCGCCTGCGACCCGGGGATCATCGGGCCGGAGACCGCGCCCTGGAGGATCCGGAAGAGGATCAGGGACGGCAGGTTCCAGGACACGCCGCACAGGAAGGAGGCGATGGTGAAGCCCAGAACCGAGGCCACGAAGGTCTTCACCACGCCGTAGCGCTGCATCAGCCAGCCGGTGAGCGGCACCGAGGCGCCGTTGGCCACCGCGAAGGAGGTGATCACCCAGGTGCCCTGGTCGGCCGAGACGCCGAGGTTGCCGGCGATGGTCGGCACCGAGACGTTGGCGATGGTGGTGTCCAGCACCTGCATGAAGGTGCCCAGCGCCAGCGCGATGGCGGTGATCGCCAAGAGGCCGCCCTGCATGGCCGCCGGCGCGGCGGGCTGGGCCGCTTGCGCGGACACAGGCTTGGAATCGTCGGCCATGGCCGAAGCCTTTCCCTTAAGAGGCTTACTTGCCGCCCGAGACGTCGACTTCGGCCTTCATGGACAGGCCCACCCGCAGCGGGTGCTGGGCCAGCTCCTTCGGGTCGAGGTCGATGCGGACCGGCAGGCGCTGGACGACCTTGATCCAGTTGCCAGAGGCGTTCTGGGCCGGGATCAGGGAGAAGGCCGAACCCGTGCCGCCCGACAGGCCGCGCACGCGGCCGTGGAACTTCACGCCCGAGCCGTAGAGGTCGGAGGTCAGCGTCACCGGCTGGCCGGGGCGCACCTTCTTCAGCTGCACTTCCTTGAAGTTGGCGTCGACATAGGCCTCGTTGGCCGGGACGATGGCCATCAGCGGCGCGCCGACGGCGACCTGCTGGCCCACCTCGACCTGCTTCTTCGAGACGATCCCGTCCATGGGAGCCTTGAGCACCGTGCGGTCGAGCATCAACTGGGCGGCGTCGAGGCGGGCCCTGGCGGCGGCGACCTCGGGGTTCTGGTCGGTGGAGACGCCGGCGATCAGCACGCGGTTGGCCTCGCGCTGGCCGGCGGCCGCGGCGCGGCTGGCCTGGGCCTGGGCGAGCGCGGCCTGAGCCTCGGCATAGCGGTTCTTGGCGTTGGTCAGCTCGTCGCCCGAAACGGCGCCGGAGGACGACAGCGCCTGGCGGCGATCGAGGTCGGTCCTGGCGCGCTCCAGATCGGCCTTGGCGCGGGCGATGTCGGCGTCGCGCGCGGCCAACTGGCCGGCGAGCGCGGTGTCGCTGGCGCCGTAGCCCTGCACCTTGCGGATCGCCTGGCCGAGCGCGGCCTGAGCCTGCTCCACCGCGATGCGGGCGTCGGCGTCGTCCAGCACCACCAGCGGCTGGCCGGCCTTCACCTGTTCGGTCTCGCGCACCAGCACCTTGGCGACCGGCCCCGCGATCAGCGGCGTCACCTGCCCCACGTCGGCGCCGACATAGGCGTTGTCGGTGGAGACGGTGCGGCCGCCGAACAGCAGGGCGTAGGCGCCGTAGAGCACGGCGCCCAGCACGACCAGGACGGCCAGGAGGATCAGCAGCCGCCGGCGGCGCGACCTGGCCGCGGCGGGGCCGGCGGTCTGGACGCCGGGGCCGGCTTCGACGCCGGTCTTCGCGAAGGTGGCGGTGTTGGACATGGGAGCGGTCCTTAAGGGTCGGCGTCTTCAGGCGTCGGTTGGGTTCGGAGGATAGGACGAAAACAGGCGTCAGGTCGTGACGTGATAGCCGCCGCCCAGGGCGCGGATCAGTTCCACGTCGAGGGCCAGCGCCCGGGCCTCGAGGTCGGCCACGGCGCGACGGCGGCGCAGCAGGTCCTGCTCGACCAGGAGCACGGCGGGATAGGTGGAAAGCCCACCCTGGTAGCGCAGCTTGGCGATGCGATAGGCGTCCTCGCTGGCCGCCAGGGCGGCGCGGCTGTCGGCCAGCTGGACCTGCAGGGCCCTGTTGGAGGCCAGCACGTCGGCGACCTGATGGAAGGCCTCGGTGACGGCGGCGTCATAGCTGGCGACCGCGGCGTCGCGGTCGGCCTCGGCGCCCCGCAGGCCCGCGCGCAGTCGCCCACCCTCGAAGATCGGCAGGCTGAGCGCCGGCCCCACCGAGCCCACGTCTGAGCCCGAGGCGGTGAGTTTCGACAGATGCAGCGCCTGGACGCCCAGGAAGGCGGTCAGGTTGACGTCCGGATAGAAGGCGGCCTTCGCCTCCTTGATGTGGCTGACAGCCGCCTCGGCGCGCCAGCGGGCGGCGGCGACATCGGGACGGCGGCCGACCAGGTCGGCGGCGAGCTGGGCCGGGACGCCCAGCGGCTTCAGGGCGCCGATGGCCGGCCGGGCGATGGCGAGGCCGCGGTCGGGCCCGGCGCCCAGCAGCGCCGCCAGACGGTTGCGGGTGAGCGCGATCTGCTCGTCGATGGCGTCGAGGTCGGCCTTGGCCTGCAGCGGCTGGGCCTCGGCCTGGCGTTGCTCGCCCAGGGTGTCGAGGCCGTTCCGCACCCGGTCGCCGACCAGCTTGGCGGTCTCGGCTTGGGCGGCCTGGGACCGTTCGGCCACGTCGCGTTCGGCATAGAGGCGGGCGAGGTCCGCATAGGCCGCGGCGACGTTGGTCGACAGCATCAGCCGCGCCTCGGCGGCGTCGGCCTGGGCGGCGCGAGCGTCGGAGGCGGCGGCGGCCACCGCCGCGCGGTTCTTGCCCCAGAAGTCCAGCTCCCAGGAGAAGTCCAGCGCCTCGCGGCCGTACCAGTTGTAGCCCTTGGGCACGAACGGCTGCGGGATGCCGAGGTTGTAGCTCTGCTTCATCTCCTCGACGCCCAGGTTGGCGTTGAGGACCGGCAGGTCGCGCGAATGGGTGGTCGAGACGATGGCCTGGGCTTTGCGCACCCGGGCCTCGGCCAGCGCCAGGCTGGGCGAGCCGGCCAGGGCCTCGCCCATCAGCGTGTCCAGTTGGGCGTCGCCATAGGCGCGCCACCAGGCGTCGGCGGGCCAGTCACGCGCGGCGGCCCCGGTCGATTGCGGGGCGAACGACTGGGCGGCGGCGTAGCTGGCCGGCGCCTTGGCCACCTTGGCGGGAGCGGCCGGCGGCAGGGTCGCGCAGGCGGAAAGCGCGGTGGCGGCGAGGAGGGCTGTGGGCAGCAGCCTGGCGGCGCTGGGGCGGGAGAAGGCAGTCATCGGTCGGACTCTTGTCATACCGTACGGTACGGTCATATATTGTGCGGGACGATATAGCGACCGTCACCTTTAGGCGTCAAGGCTGACCATACCGTACGGTTGAAAATATGCTGCTGACGAAAACCAAACTCGATCGCGACCAACGCCGCGAGCTGATCTTAGATGTAGCCCAGGAGGTCTTCCTGGAAGAGGGCTTCGCCAACGCCTCCATGTCGGTGATCGCCGCCAAGCTCGGCGGATCGAAGGGCACGCTCTATAACTACTTCAAAAGCAAGGAAGACCTGTTCAACGCCTACGTCGAAAGGCGCTGTCTCTGGCAGGACGAAATTTTCGCGGCGCCGATCGGGACGGAGACTCCCGAGGAAACCCTGCGACGCATCGCGCGGGCCTATCTCAAGCGCGTACTGACCGACTTCAACCTGAAGAACTTCCGCCTGATCACCGCCGAGGCCGAACGCCGGCCCGAGATCGGCCTGGCGTTCTACAACGCCGGCCCGCGGCGCGGCGCCGAACGGGTGGCCGAGCTATTGAGCGGCATGCAGGCCGACGGCCACCTCGACCTGGACGACCCGCTGGACGCCGCCCACCAGTTCCTGGGCCTGGCGCAGAACCGCTACTTCAAGGCCCGGCTCTGCAACGCCATCCCCGAGCTCAGCGAGAAGCAGATCGAGGCCGAGGCGAAGCTGGCGGCGAAGACCTTCCTGCGGGCGTTCGGCAAGCGGTAGGGCTCACCACCCTTCCCGCTTCCGCCGCGCCTGGACGAAGGCCACGAAGGCGCTGAGCGCCGAGGGTGGATGGCGGCGGCTGGGATAGTAGAGCAAGGGCCCCGGGAAAGGCTCGGACCAGTCTTCCAGCACCTCCACGAGGCGGCCGGCGGCCAGGTGGGCGGCGACGCTGCCGTCGAAGGTCTGCAGGAAGCCC
>JAFEDM010000096.1 GCA_018241625.1 Pseudomonadota bacterium
GCGCCGGCGAGCTGGCCAGCGGACGCCCGCGCACGCCGATCGTGGCGCTCACCGCCAACGCCATGAGCCACCATGTCGACCAGTACCTGGCCGCCGGCATGGACGGCCACGTCGCCAAGCCGATTCAGGCGGCGGAGCTGTTCGCGGCGCTCACCCGCGTGGCGGCTCCCGACGAGGTGAAGCCCGGCGGCGGCGCAGCGGCGGAAGTCGCCTAGCGCGTCGGCGGCGCCTTCAGCCAAGCGGGCTTGTCGTCGGCGTCCGCCACCTTTTCCGCCAGCCCATAGAAGAAACGATTGAACTTGCCCGCCGCCTCGAAATCCATCGGCTGGGTCAGGTCGTCCTGCGGGCGGTGATAGCGGACCTCGTACCATTCGCGGTAGCGACGCTCGGCCTCGGTCCCGGGCTTGTAGCCGAAGATGAAGCCGGTGCCGGGGATGCCCGCCTGCATGAACGGCCAGTGGTCGGCGCGGGTGAGCAGGCTGCGTTCCGGTTCGGGGTCGGGCTGGATGGCGATGCCCATGGGCCCGGCCACGGCCTTCGCGCTCTGACCCAGCGTGGTGTCGTCGACGGCGAGTTCGGTCAGCAGGTCCAAGGGGAACAGCGGGCGCAGCTGGTCGAGGTTGATGTCGGCCACGATGCCGGTCTTCAGCACGGTCGGGTGATCCACGAACCAGTGCGCGCCGAGCAGGCCCTTCTCCTCACCGGTGAAGGCCGCGAACAGCACCGTGCGGCGCAGCGGCTTGCCGCGATGCTTGTCGGCGAAGCGGATCAGGGTCCCGACATAGGCCGCGTCGTCCAGGGTCCCGTTGTAGAGCTTGTCGCCCTTCACAGGCTCGCCATAGCCGTAGCCGTCGAGGTGGGCCGACAGCACCAGGGTCTGGTCCTTCAGCGCCGGGTCACGGCCGGGCAGGACGCTCAGCACGTTCTTGGCCGTGTAGTCGCGGGTCGTCACCTTGAAGTGCGCGACCAGTCGGCCGGGCAGGTCGAAGCTGGTCAGCGGCTGTTTGGCGCCGCCGGCCTTCAGCACCGCGTCGATGTCCTGGCCGGAGCCTTGGGCCATGGCTTTGAAGGCGCCGGCCGACATGGTGATCACGGGCAGGGTCGCGGCGGCCGGCTCGGGCGTTCCGGCGATCGAGACGCTGCGAGCATAGGCGGCCGGCCAGCGCGGCGGCTCGATCGTGAAATAGGGATCGTCGACCTGGATCAAGGCCGCTGCGCCGGCCTTCGCGGCGCCTGAGATGCGTTGGCCGCCGCTGGGCAGGCCCGCCCGCTTGGTGTTGAAGCAGACGACCGCCTTGCCCTGGACACCGTCGAGGTCGTTCGGCCCGCAGTAGCCGCGGAAGGTCAGGGGCGCGTCGACGTCCGAGGCCAGCCTGTCCGTCGCCCGGACGGTGATGTCCTTCAGGAAGTTCAAGGTGGTGAAGGCGTCGCCACGGCGCACGCGCACCTGCGTGCCCTCGCTCTCGACCTTGGCCTCGTGGACCTTGAACACCTGGAACCAGCCGCCGCCATCGCCGGCCGGCTGCAGGCCCGCGGCCCGGAACCGCTTCACCACCACATCGGCGGCGCGGTCGTAGCCGGCCGAGCCGGTGTCGCGGCCGTCCTTGTCGTCGCCCGACAGCGCTTCGGCGATCTTCCACCACGCCTTGGTGTCCGGGTCCTTGATCGCGTCGGCGCGGGACGCCGGCGCCGCCGAGGCCGCGCCGGTCAGAAGACCGGCGCAGGCCAGGGCGAGGAAGGCCGCGCCTCGCCTCATTGGAAGCGGTGGAACCAGGCCATGATCGCCGCGGCCTTGGCGGCCGCCTGGCTGGGTCGCTCCGCCAGGCCGCCGTGGCTGGCGCCCGGCACCTGAATCATCGCCGTCGGCACGCCGCGCAGCTGCAGGGCGTCGAAGAACTGTTCGGCCTCGGACGGCGGGGTGCGGTGGTCGTCGGTGCCGACCACCAGCAGGGTCGGTGTCTTGACGTTGCCGACCAGGGAGAGCGGCGAGCGCTTCCAGTAGAAGGCGTTGTCCTCCCACGGCATCTTCCCGAACCACGAGGTGGCCATGAAGTTGTAGCCGTCGGTGGTCAGCACCTCGCTGGTCCAGTTGATCACCGGCTTCTGCGACGCCGCCGCCTTGAAGCGGTCGGTCTTGCCGACGATCCAGGCGGTCAGCAGGCCGCCGCCCGAGCCGCCGGTCACATAGAGATGGCCGGGATCGACCGAGCCCTTGGCGATGGCGGCGTCCACGACGCTCATCAGGTCGTCGTAGTCGTGGCTGGGATAGTTCTTGTCGATGGTGTTGGCGAACTCGTCGCCATAGGACGTCGAGCCGCGCGGGTTGGCGTAGACCACGATATAGCCGCCGGCCGCATAGAGCTGGTCGTCGGTGTTGAACACCGGGCCATAGGCGCTGAACGGGCCGCCGTGGATCTCGAGGATCAGCGGGTACTTCTTCGACGGGTCGAAGTTCGGCGGCGTGACGATCCAGGCGTCGATCGGCTTGCCGTCGAAGGACGACTTGACCGGCAGGGCCTCGGTCTTGGCCAGCGTCTTGTCCGCCAACAGGTCGGCGTTCAGGTGGGTGACGCGCTCGGTCTTGCCGCCCCGCACCAAACCAAGGTCCGGCGGGCTGTTGGCGTCGCCCATGGTGAAGGCGATCAGCCCGTTCTTGCCGACCGAGAACTCGCCGCCGGTGTAGGGCCGGTCCATCTCCGCGCCGCTGGTCAGGCCGCTGGCGACGTCGGTGACCTTGCCGTCCAGGCTGACCCGGGCGACCTTGGTGACGCCATGGTCGGCGTAGTCGACGTAGAGGCTCTTGCCGTCGGCCGCCCAGGTGGGCGCGCCCACGCTGCGGTCCAGGCCGCCGGTGAGGACGTGGCTGTTCTTGCCGTCCTTGTCCATGACGTAGAGGCGGACGTTCTCGTAGCCGCGGTAGCCGTGGTTGTCGAAGCCGACGTAGGCGATCTTGCTGCCGTCCGGCGAAGGCGTCGGCGCCTGGTCGGGGCCGTCACGGGTGGTGAGCCGGGTGAGCTGGCCGCCCTCCACCGGCATGGAATAGATGTCGGTCTCCTGCGCCTCGCGCTCCCAGTTCGGCTGGCGGTTGGAGGCGAAGTAGAGGGTCTTGCCGTCCGGCGAGAAGGAGAGCTGACCGCCCTCGTCGAACTTGCCGAAGGTCAGCTGGCGCGGCGTACCGCCGTCTGCGGAGACGGTGAAGATGTGCCGGTAGCCGGGCTTGATGTAGCCCGCGCCGTCGCGGCGATAGGTGACCCGGTCGATGATCTTCAGCGGCTCGGCCCACTTGGCGCCGGGCGGCGGCGCCATCGGCGCGCCCAGCGGCTGCGGCCCGACCGGCTCCAGCATGATGAAGGCGAGCGTCTTGCCGTCCGGCGACCAGGCCACCGAGCTCGGGGCCTGCAGCAGGTTGGCGACCTTGGCCGAGCGGCCGGTGTCCATCCAGCGGACGTAGAGCTGGGCCCCGCCGGGGCCCGCCGAGACGTAGGCCAGCTTCTTGCCGTCCGGCGACCAGACCGGGCGCAGGTTGGCGCGGTCGTCGTCGGCGATCGGGGTCTGGGCGCCGGTGGCCGGATCGACCAGCCAGATCGAGGCGTGGCCGTTGTCGGCCATGATGTCCTGGGTCGTGCGCACATAGGCCACCGCCCCGCCGTCCGGCCGCACCTGCGGGTCGCCCGCCGCGCGCAGCCCGAAGATGTCGCGGCCGGTGAACAGCCGGTTCGGGCCCTCGGAAACCTGCTGGGCGGCGGCGGGCGCAAAGGCGGCGGTCGCGCAGGCGAGGGCCAGCGCGGAAACGGTCATGGCAAGACGCATGGAAGCTCCCCGAAACTTGAAGGCGCTTACAAAGGCCGCGTCGGGAAGGTTTGTCCAGCGGGCGGCGGATCGCTACATGATCCGTCCATGGCCGAAGCTTTCAACGACAAGGTCCTGCCCGCGGAAAAGGCACAGCGCTACGCCGCGGTGGCAGAGGAGATCGCCTCCGTGCTGGATGGCGAACCGAACCTCACCGCGCGCATGGCGACGGTGGCGTCGATGCTCGCCAACACCTTCGAGACCTACTTCTGGACCGGCTTCTATGTGGTCGATCCCGACAAGCGCGACGAGCTGGTGGTGGGGCCTTACCAGGGCACCCTGGGCTGCCTGCGCATCGCATTCAGCCGGGGCGTCTGCGGCGCGGCGGCGCGGGAGCGCAAGACCCAGATCGTGCCGGACGTTGAAGCCTTCCCGGGGCACATCGCCTGCGACAGCCGCTCGCGAAGCGAGATCGTGGTGCCGGTGGTGGACGCGGACGGGCGGCTGCTGGCGGTGTTCGACGTGGACGCGGAGGTCCCCGAGGCGTTCGACGAGACGGACGCGGAGTGGCTGGAGCGGATCCTGCAGGACACGTTCGCGGGCTGACCGGCCGCTTGACGTTCGCGTCAACGCGCTTGTCTTACGCAGCGGCGCCTTCATACAGTCGTTTTGACGCGCCTAATGAGCGCCTGGATTTCCATTGAGGGAGCACGGCCATGGCCGAAGCCTATATCGTAGCGGCGACACGGACTGCTGGCGGGCGCAAGGGCGGACGCCTGCGCGATTGGCACCCGGCCGACCTGGGCGGTGTGGTGCTGAACGACCTGCTGGACCGCACCGGCATCGATCCGGCGGTGATCGAGGACGTGGTCATGGGCTGCGTCATGCAGGTGGGTGAGCAGGCCACCAATATCGCGCGCGGCGCGGTGCTGGCCTCGCGCCTGCCGGAAAGCGTGCCGGCCACCAGCGTCGACCGCCAGTGCGGCTCGTCGCAGCAGGCGCTGCATTTCGCCGCCCAGGCCGTGATGAGCGGCACCATGGACGTGGTGATCGCCTCGGGCGTCGAGAGCATGACCCGCGTGCCGATGGGCCTGTCGGTGGCCCTGCCGGCCAAGGAAGGCTTCGGCAACCCGATGAGCCCGAAGCAGCGCGAGCGCTATCCGAACATCCAGTTCAGCCAGTTCATGGGCGCCGAGATGATGGCCGAGAAGTACGGCCTGACGAAGGACCAGCTGGACGAGTACGCCTACGGCTCCCACCAGAAGGCGATCGCCGCCACCCAGGCCGGCGCCTTCAAGAACGAGATCGTCGCGGTCACCGGCAAGGACGGCAAGGAAGCCGAAGGCTCTGCGGTCACCCACGACAGCGACGAGGGCATCCGCTACGACTCCAGCCTCGACGCCATCAAGGGCGTGAAGCTGCTGCGCGAGGGCGGCTTCATCACCGCGGCGACCTCCAGCCAGATCTGCGACGGCGCCTCCGGCGTGATGGTCGTGTCGGAAAAGGCGCTGAAGGAGCACGGCCTGACGCCGCTGGCCCGCATCCACAACCTGACCCTGATCGGCCACGACCCGGTGATCATGCTGGAAGCCCCGCTGCCGGCCACCGAGCGCGCGCTGAAGAAGGCCGGCATGTCGATCGACGACATCGACCTGTTCGAGGTCAACGAGGCCTTCGCCTCGGTGCCGGTGGCCTGGCTGCAGACCACGGGCGCGGACCCGGCCAAGCTGAACGTCAACGGCGGCGCGATCGCGCTCGGCCACCCGCTGGGCGCCTCGGGCACCAAGCTGATGACCACCCTGTTGAACGCGCTGGCCGCCCGCGACAAGAAGTGGGGCCTGCAGACCATGTGCGAAGGCGGCGGCCTCGCCAATGTGACGATCGTCGAGCGCCTCTAGCGCGCGAACGTCCGGGCTTGCGCGCGGGCCCCGGGATGCGATCTTGATCCATGGCCGGGTGGCGACGCCCGGCCATGTGCATTTCTGGAGAGCGCCATGGCAGGTCGCGTCTACGTCATCACCGGATCCTCCGGCGTCCTCGGCGCCGCCGTGGCCAGGGCCGCCGCCGCGGACGGCGCGCGGCTGGCGCTGATCGACTTCGCGCATCATTCGGCGGCCGAGCCCATCGGACCGGAGATCTTCGTGCAAGGCGGCGTCGACCTGACCGACGCCGTCGCCGCCGGCGCGGCGATCGACGCGGCGGCGGATCGGTTCGGCCGCATCGACGCGGTGCTCAACATCGCCGGCGGCTTCTCGTGGGAGAAGCATGAGGGCGGTGACTGGCAGACCTGGCACAGGCTGTTCCTGATGAACGTGCAGACCGCATCGAACGCCTGCCGCGTGGCGATCCCGCACCTGAAGCGCTCGGCCGCCGGGCGTATCGTCAATGTCGGAGCGAACGCGGCGCTCAAGGCCTCGCTGGGCATGGGCGCCTATGCGGCGTCCAAGGCCGGCGTCCACAGCCTGACCCAGGCCCTGGCGGAGGAACTGAAGGGCGATGGGGTGACGGTCAATGCCGTCCTGCCCTCGATCATCGACACCCCGGCCAACCGCGCCGACATGCCCAAGGCGGACTTCTCCGCCTGGGTGACCCCCGACGAACTCGCCGCGGTCATGCTGTTCCTGGCGAGCCCGCAGGCCAGCGGCGTCACCGGCGCCCTGATCCCGGTGACGGGCCGGGTTTAGGGACGGGCCGCCTCTAGCGCTTCGCGCTGGCGAGCTTGGGCTCCAGGCGAGTGGCCATGGCGTCGTCCTTCTCCGCCCGGCCGAGGTCCTTCTTCGCGACCCAGGCCTGGGAGCGGAAGTGATAGGCCATGCCGTCCTTGGCGTTGATGGCGATCGCCTGGGTCAGGTCGGCGATGGCGTCGTCCGGCTTGCCCAGGCCGATCTCCGCCAGGCCACGGCCGCGCCAGGCCTCGCCGTCGCTGGGATCCAGCGAGATCGCCTTGGCGTAGTCCTGGGCTGAGCCCGCGTCGTCGCCCAGCGCGTGGCGGGCGAAGCCGCGATGGCGCCAGGCCTCCGCCTTGCCCGGCGCGTTCTTGATCACATAGTCGAAGTCGGCGAGGGCTTTCTTGTGGTCGCCCTTGGAGATCAGCGCTTCGCCGCGGTTGTAGTAGGCCGCCGTCATGGTCGGCTGCAGGGCGATGGCGCGGTCGAAGTCGGCGAGCGCATGGTCCCAATCGGCCCGGGACAGATAGGTGACGCCACGGTTCGCAAAGGCCTCCGCGAAGTCCGGGTTGAGGTTCAGGGCCCGGGAATAGTCCGACAGGGCGGCGTCCCACTGGCCCTGGTAGAGGTGGCTGTCGCCGCGGGCCTTCAAGAGGGCGGGGTTGTTCGGGTTGGCCTCGATGGCGCGGTCGAACTCGACCACCGCCTCGGCGTCCTTGCCGCTGGACTGAGCCAGGCGGCCGCGCTCGGCCGCGGCGGTGGCGCCCTTGGGGTCGAGCTTGTCGGCCTGTTCGGCGTCGGCCTTGGACTTCTCCACGTCGCCTTGCGCCAGATAGGCGATGGAGCGGTTGCGCCAGACCACCGCATTGTTCGGATCGAGCGCCAGGGCGGCGGTGAAGTCGCGGATCGCGCGCGCCGTGTCGCCGCCGCGGGCGAACAGCGCGCCGCGGGTGATCAGGCTGGCGGCGTCCTTGGAGTCTAAGCTGGCCGCCAGATCGAGATCCGCCAGGGCCTGGTCCCGGTTGCCGTGTTGGGCCGAAAGCGCGGCGCGGTTAACCAGGGCGGAGTTGAGCTTGGGGTCCAGCTTCAGGGCGGCGGTGTAATCGGCATAGGCCTGGTCTTCATTGCCCTGCGACGCGAAGGCCTGGCCGCGGTTGACCAGGGTCTTGGCCATGGACGTCGGCCCGCCCATCGGGCCGATGCCGAGGTTGATGGCGGCGGTGTAGTTGGCCACCGCGTGCTCCAGGTCGCCGCGCGTCTGGTCGTAGAAGCCGAGGTTGCGCAGGGCCACGGCGCGCTCGCTGTCCGGGAGGGATGGGTTCATCATCACCCGCGTACAGGCGGCGATCGCCCGCTCGGAAGGGCCGGAGCCGCATGACGCCCGCTCGGCGTTGGCGCCGGTGACGTTGGTCTGCATGTCGGCGGGCGTCTGCTGGGCGAAGGCCGGCGCGGCGGCGAGCGCCAGGGCGAAGGTCAGAAACGGCAGGCGATGGCGCATGGCTTACCTCGCGGGCGAAAGGTTGACGACCAGCTCGGCGTCACGGTCGACCGCGGCGCGGCTGAAGTCGAGCGGCACATAGGCTCCGGAAGCCCAGAGCGGGAAAAGGTCGCGATAGTGGACGCTGAACGGGTCGCCCGACTGGCCGGGCGTGTTGATCGCCATGGAGTTGTCCCAGGCGCCCACGTCCATCACCAGTCGCACCGAGGCGCCGGCCGTCTGGTCGAAGTCGCTGGGGCGGTAGGTGGCGGCCCGCGGGCTCGAGGCCGAGCCCGGGACCTCCAGCGGCCCGGTTTCCATCTGGCGCGCGGTCTGCCGGTCGGCGAGCACGCCGGCGGCAGGGCGGAAATCGGCGTGATGCAGCCGGCCCCAGCGCCAGGTCGCCATGTCCGGGCCCAGGCCGCGCTCCAGGTCGTGGACGGTGGCGGTCAGGCTGTCGAGGAGAAGGGCGTCGCGCTGGCCCGCGGCCTGGGGCTGTTCCAGCCAAGTCACCACGGCGTCGACCGAGCCGGAGCCCACCAGGCTGCGGGCGGCCTCGGGGACCTCGGCCTGCACGACTGTGTGGCCCAGGTGGTTGGCGACCCAGACCTGATAGATGGCGGCCGCGGCGCTGTCGGTGGTCTCGTCGTTGTCCCAGGCCTTCAGCAGCTCGAGGGCCCTGGCCACCTTGGGGTCCGGCGAGGAGAGGGGCTTCAGGAGCGCGATCGTCCGGCGGGACAGGGCGTCATGGGCGTCGGTCTGCAGGGCCATGGAGTCGGCCAGCGTCGCCTTGGGCAGGCCCGCCAGCACCTCTTCGATGCGGGTGATGCGCGAGCGGTCGGCCCACTCGTAGCTCGGCGGTGACTTGTAGCCGGCCGGCAGGTTCATCTGGTTGGCGGTGGCCACGAAGCCGGCGGCCGGGTTGCGCACGCTGGGCAGCTCGGCCTCGGGGCGCAGGCCGGCCCATTCGTAGCGACCGTCGCCCGGGACCGGCATCAGCCCATCCCAGTTGGGCCGGATCGGCGTCAGCCCGGCCGCGGACCAGCCGATGTCGCCCGAGGCGTCGGCGAACACCAGGTTCAGCGGCGGCACGCCCCAATGTTCCTGGCCGGCCTTGAAGTCGCTCCAGCCCTTCGCCCGCCACATCCGCGAGGAGCCGAAATAGCCGCTGGCGCCGGGCTCGGCCCAGACGGTGCGCATGGCGAAGGCGTGGGCCCCTTTGCCGGTATCTGGTGTCTCGTCCAGCACCGGCCCGTGGCGGGTGAACTTCAGGGTGACGTCGCGTGGCGCCTCGCCTTTCACCTCGATGGTCTCGTGGACCACCTTCATGGGCTCCAGCTTGCCCTTGTAGCGGTAGGCGTCTCCCTGGGTCTCGTAGACGTAGAGGTCCTCCTGATCGATGTAGAAGATCGTCAGGCCCCAGGCGACCTGGCGGTTGTGACCGAAGGAGACGCCGGGTAGGGCGGGCTCGCCGGCGCCGATGATGTCGAGGTCCGGCGCGTTCAGGTGGACGATGTAGCGCAGCGAGGGCGCGCCCACCGGGCGGTGCGGGTCATTGGCCAGGATCGGGCGGCCGGTGGCGGTGCGCGACGGCGCGATCACCCAGTTGTTGGAGCCCTCGGCCTGGTAGGCGTCCATGGCCTCGGCGAGCTGGACTTCCGGCGTCTGGGGCGGTGCGGCTTGGGCCTTGCGGCCGCCGGTGGCCAGGGCCTCGAAGCTGACGGCCTCGGTGGCCAGCAGGTAGTCCTTCAGCACATCGGCCGGGACGACGCAGGGATCGAGCCCCTTGGGCACGACGGTCTCGTGCGCGGGCTCCAGCTTGCGGCGCAGCTTGTCGGCGGCCAGGCCGCCTTTGCAGGCCACCTGGGCGCGGGCGACCTCGGAGGTGACGTTCGAGACGAGCGCGTGGCTGCGGATGCGCAGGATGTCCTCGGCCGCCCAGGCCTCCGGCTGGCTGGCGGTGAGTTTGAACTCGATCGGCAGCGGCTTCTTGCCGGCCTTCACCTCGGCCACATAGGCGTTCACCCCGGCGGCGAAGGCCTCCACCGACTGGCGCGACTGCGGGTCGTAGGCGGCCCATTCGGCGGCCATGTCGCCGCGGTAGAGGAAAAGCCGCGCGGCCCGGTCCTGGGCCACGTAGGACGGGCCGAAACTCGCGGCGAGCCGGCCCAGGCCGCGCTTGCGCCAGAGGTCGATCTGCCACAGCCGGTCGCGGGCCGCGTTGTAGCCCTGCAGGAAGAAGGCGTCGCGGCTGTTGGCGGCGAAAATGTGCGGCACGCCCCAGTGGTCGACGACCAGCTGGGCTGGGGCTCCCAGGCCGGAGACGCTCCAGGCCTCGTGCTTCACGGCCGTGGACCCGCTCGCTGACTGCGCGGCCGCCGGTCCCGCCGCCAGCAGCGCCGCCAGCAGCGCCGCCAGCAGCGCCGCCAGCGCCCCTGAAACCCATCCGCTCAACGCACGCATCACTCGGCTCCCCAACCGCGATCCATGCGGAGTTGACGACAGATCGGTGCGTTCGTCCACGGCGCTCGCAACCTATCCGAGCCAGCGGTCCAACCGATGGCGATTGGAAACGGCCTTGCTGCGGCGGGGCGTTCCCGCAAGACTGACCCGGCCCACGCTGGGGTTGGGCCAGGATCTTGCGGACATTCCATCATGCGCGCCAAGCTTTCGCTCGCGGCCCTCGCCCTGCTGTTCGCGTCTTCCGCCCTCGCGCAAACGTCGGCCGCCAATGCGCCGCGGGCTGACCTCCTCAAGCCGCCGGCGAGCGCCCAGCACTTCATCATCGAATCCACGGGCGGCAAGCACGGCGACGCCTGGGTCTGGACCGCGCCGGACGGCACGCGCATGGCGCGCGAGACCTGGAACCTGCGCGGCCAGCAGTGGGACCAGGACTATGTGGGCAAGGCCGGCAAGGACGGCATGCCGTCCAGCATCGCGATCCATGGCGTCACGCCGTCGGGGGACTCCGCAGAGACCTTCACGGTCGCGGCCGGGCAGGCGAGCTGGAA
>JAFEDM010000097.1 GCA_018241625.1 Pseudomonadota bacterium
CACCAGGCCGAACAGGGCGTCGGCCTCCACGTCGGCCAGCATGCGCGCGAACAGGTCCGGCGGAGTCGCCTGGCCGCCCGCGCCCCGTGCCGGGTTGCGCCCCAGCATGACGGTGGGGACCAGCACCGGGTCGATACGGTGGATCGCCAGCACATATTGCTGGGCGGCCCCGCCGATCCGGCTCGCGGCGACGAAGGAGGAAAGGATCAGGGCAAGCGGCACGGACCGCTGTTTAGCGTCGATTTGAGACTCGGGCGTCTCTTTTCGCCTCAGCGTTGAAGATGCAGCCGTAGGGAGACCACATTGGCCGGCCCGCGATCGCGGTTGTAGGCCGGGTGTGCGATGACCTGATCGTCGAGGCTGAGCGTCATGTCCTTGGCGAAGGCGAAGCTGTAGTCCGCCTCCAGGATGTCCTCGGTCCCCGGGTGCGGCAGGCGGCCGTCGCCGACCAGGATGCCCAGCCCGCCGGCGTCCAGATAGCGCTGTCCCGCCTTGGACAACTGATTCACCACCACCGCCGCGGCCAGGGTGTCGTCCCTGCGCCCCCAGCGCCGGCCGGACAGCGAGACGCCGGCTTGAACGGTGGCGTCGATGTCGGTGTACTCGTAGCCCTCATAGCGTCCGTCGGCCCAGCCCAGGCGACCGAACACGCCGACGCCGTCGGCCACCTCCTGCTCGACGCTCAGGTGCACGCCGGGCCGCCCGGCATAGCGGCGAACCTTGGCGACGTCGGCAGGCGTCCCGGTGGCGCGCGCGAGGGCCGTCGCATCGTCGTAGAGCGCCATCCGCCCGCGGCTCACGAACCCCGTCAGCCGCACAGCGCCGGGCCGTCCGCCCAGCTCGTAGCGCCGCTCGGCCTCGCCGATCAGCTGGAACTGGTGGAAGTCGGACGTCAGGATCGCGTTGTTGGGCACGACCGAGAGGTCGAAGACGCCGGCGCGCCAGGTCCAGTCGCCGCGATACCATTCGGCCGCCGCGCCATAGGTGTAGCCCCAGGCGTCGGCGGCGTAGTCGAAGGACCCGGCGGTGATCAGCGACCAGTTCAGAAAGTCCGCCCGCGGATCGTGCGCATATTTGTTGGCGTCGAAGATGTCCTGCACGCTGAGCTTGCCGGCGGTGACCACCAGCCGGTCCTTGCTGCGATGCGCGGCCAGTTGGTTGAGGTCGGCGTCCTGGTGGTCGGCGCCGCCGCCGAGGTCGAAGGTCTGGCGCAGAAACAGGCGCGCGATCCGGCCATACGGATGTGCGCGGCCGACCTTGGCCCCGTCGCCGTTCACATAGCCCGCGACCCCCAGGGTGTTGGACGGCGCATAGCCCTGATAGGCCTCGAGATCGCCCCACAGCTCCGCGCCCGTCCACGGCCGCACGCCGAGATAGAGGGTAGCGTCGAGGGTGTTGCCGGTGATGCCGGTGGCCTGGAAGCTGTTCGGGCCCGCGTAGGGGCTGTGGAAGGACGGGACCGCCTGCAGGATGTCGGTCGCCTGGACGTGCCAGGCCCAGGCCTGCGGCGTCACCGGCGCCTTGGCGGACTCATCGCCGGAAGGTGTCTCCTGGGCGCAGGCGGCGCCAGCGACGGCGACCATCGCGGCGATGGCGAGGGCGCACGCCGCCACGGGTCGAGCAGGCTTGTCGAGCATGGCGGGTCCCCCAATCGTCTGGACGTCTGAATTCAGCAGCGCGCGAATGGTTGCGCTTCAATGGGCCTGGCGCGTTTGGACCCATATCCTCCCCGGGAGGATGGCGCGTTGACCTATCCCCAGGGGGAGGATACGTCAACCGTCATGGCCCACGTCTCCCATCCGACCCATCCCGACATCATCAAGCGCCTCAAGCGTGCGGACGGCCATCTGCGCAATGTCATCGGCATGATGGAGGCCGACCGGCCATGCATGGACATCGTCCAGCAGCTCCACGCCGTCGAACGCGCCGTCGCGGCCGCCAAGAAGGTCCTGGTCCACGACCACATCGACCACTGCCTGAAGCACGCCGTCGAAGACGAAGGCCTGGACCCACGGACCGCTGTCGACGAGTTCAAAGAGATCACCAAGTACCTCTAGCGCCCCACGCCGGCGCCTGGCCGTGAAGTTCTCATGACGGCCCGAAACGACCCTTGACAGGCGCGGCTATCGGGCTCATTCCGCCGCCGGGGCCCATATCCTCCCCTGGAGGATATGGGAATGCTGGAGTCAACCGATGCCAAGCGACGGTCGAAGTCGATCTAAAGCGCCGCCGAGAGCGTCCCGC
This sequence comes from Pseudomonadota bacterium, assembly GCA_018241625.1. Classification (GTDB taxonomy): domain Bacteria; phylum Pseudomonadota; class Alphaproteobacteria; order Caulobacterales; family Caulobacteraceae; genus Phenylobacterium. Next base: position 2,245 of record JAFEDM010000097.1, read on the forward strand.
TAGAGCCTGAGACCGGGCTCCGTCGTGGCGCTGCGAGGCGGCGTCCTACGAGGTGAGCCATGGTGTTCCTGTCCGGAGATCGCAGCCGCACGCGCCCGCTTGCGCGCTTCCTGCGCGCCGGCGTCGCGGCCTCTTGGGCCGACGTCGCCGCCTTCCTGCTGCTGGCCGCGACGGCCGTCCTGATCGTGCGCGGCGCGGGGGAGATGAGCGAGCCGCTGGCGCGGCTGCGCACCACCCCGGTGACCCTGGATCCGGCGCGCCTGCCGGAATACGCCCTGCTCACCACGCTGCGGATGTTCGCCGCGCTCGGGGCATCGCTCGTCTTCACCTTCGTGGTGGCGACGCTCGCGGCCAAGAACCGCAAGGCCGAGCTGGTGATCGTGCCGGCGCTCGACATCCTGCAGTCGGTGCCGATCCTGGGCTTCCTGACCTTCACGGTCACCTTCTTCATGGGCCTGTTCCCCGGCCGCCAGCTGGGCGTCGAGTGCGCCGCGATCTTCGCGATCTTCACCAGCCAGGCCTGGAACATGGCCTTCAGCTTCTACCAGTCGCTGCGCACCATCCCGGGCGATCTGGACGAGGTCTCGCGTCAGTTCGGCTTTTCGCCCTGGCGCCGGTTCGTGCGCCTGGAGCTGCCGTTCGCGACGCCCGGCCTCGTCTGGAACGTGATGATGTCCATGTCCGGCGGCTGGTTCTTCGTGGTGGCGTCCGAGGCGATCACCGTCGGCAAGACCACCATCGCCCTGCCGGGCATCGGCTCCTGGCTGGCGCTGGCCATCGACCGCCAGGATATGCGCGCCGTCGCCATCGGGGTCGCCGCCATGGCGGTGGTGATCCTGCTCTACGACCAGCTGGTGTTCCGCCCGATCGTCGCCTGGGCGGACAAGTTCCGCTTCGAGCAGGTCGCCTCGCAGGATCGCCCCGGCTCGTGGGTCTACGACATGGTCAGCCGCGTGCGCTGGCTGCGGTTCGTGAGCACGGTGGTCGGCTGGCCCGCCCGCAAGCTGGCCGCCGTGGACTGGCCCGTGCCGCGCGTGAGCCTGCGGCCCGTCCGCCTGGGCGCCCAGACCTCACGCGCGATCGACCTGTTGTGGCTGGCGGCCGTGGGCGTGGCGGTGGCCGCCGCCGTCTGGTTCCTCTGGACCTTCATCGCCCGCACCTTGGAATGGCGCGACGCGGCCGTGGCGTTCGGCTACGGCCTGGCGACGCTCACGCGCGTGGCGGTCCTCATCGCGCTCACCAGCCTGATCTGGGTCCCGATCGGGGTCTGGATCGGCCTTCGTCCGGCGTGGGCGGAGCGCCTGCAGCCGGTGGCTCAGTTCCTGGCCGCGTTCCCGGCCAATGTGCTGTTCCCCTTCGTGGTCGTCGCCATCGTCGCCCTGCGCGCCGACCCGAACATCTGGCTGTCGCCTCTGATGGTGTTGGGCACCCAGTGGTACATCCTGTTCAACGTCATCGCTGGGGCGACGGCGATCCCGGGCGACCTGAAGGAGGCTGCCGGCATCTTCGGCATCCGCGGTTGGCAGTGGTGGCGCCAGGTCGCCCTGCCGGCGGTCTTCCCCTACTATGTGACCGGCGCCATCACCGCCTCGGGCGGATCCTGGAACGCCAGTATCGTCGCCGAAGCCGTGACCTGGGGCGACAAGCATCTCGAGGCGGCGGGCCTCGGGTCCTACATCGCCAAGGCCACCGCCGCCGGCGACTACGGCCGCGTCGCGCTCGGCGTCGCCGTCATGTCGATCTTCGTCATCGCCTTCAACCGCGTCCTCTGGCGGCCGATGTACCGGTTCGCCGAGCAACGCCTGCGCCTCGACTGAGGAGAGCGTCCCATGTCCGTCATCGACGATCATCGCCTGCTGGACGTCCGCAACGTCCGCCACCTCTACGGCAAGCCCGGCGGGACGACCCAGCTGGTGCTGGACGACGTCGACCTCGCCCTCTTCAACAACGAGATCGTGGGTCTGCTGGGCCGCTCGGGCTCGGGCAAGTCGACCCTGCTGCGCTCCATCGCCGGCCTGATCGAGCCGACCAGCGGCGAGATATCATTCCCCGCCGAGACGGCTTCGCCCACCCGCGTCAGCATGGTCTTCCAGAGCTTCGCCCTGTTCCCCTGGCTGACGGTTCTGGAGAATGTGGAGGTCGGGCTGGAGGCCAAGCGGGTGGCGCCGGAGGTGCGCCGCCGCCGCGCCCTGGCCGCCATCGACCTGATCGGCCTGGACGGGTTCGAGAACGCCTATCCAAAGGAGCTCTCCGGCGGCATGCGCCAGCGCGTGGGCCTGGCCCGCGCCCTGGTGGTCGACCCGACGATCCTGTTGATGGACGAGCCGTTCTCGGCCCTCGACGTGCTGACCGCCGAGACCCTGCGCACCGACCTGCTGGACCTGTGGTGCGAAGGCCGGATGGGGATCCGCTCGATCCTGATGGTCACCCACAACATCGAGGAGGCGGTGCTGATGTGCGACCGCATCCTGGTGTTCTCATCCAACCCCGGCCGGATCGTGGCCGAGATCAAGGTCGACCTGCCGCAGCCGCGCAACCGCCAGAACCCGGCCTTCCGCCGGCTGGTCGACGACATCTACGCCCGCATGACCCAGCGCGGCGCCAAGGACGGGCGCAAGGACGACGGCGTCTTCCCCGGCGTGGGCATCGGCATGGTGCTGCCCAGGGTGTCCACCAACACCATGGCCGGTCTGATGGAGACCCTCGCCGCCAAGCCGTTCGACGGCCGTGCGGACCTGCCGGACCTCGCCGAGGACCTGCACTACGAGGCCGACGAGCTGTTCCCGATCGCCGAGACCCTGCAGCTGCTGCGCTTCGCCGAACTCGAAGGCGGCGACATCCGCCTGACGGCGGACGCGCGGCGCTATGTCGACGCCGACGTCGACGCGCGCAAGCAGCTCTTCGCCCAGCACCTGATCACCTATGTGCCCCTGGCGGGCCACATCCGTCGCGTGCTGGACGAACGCCCCTCGCACCAGGCGCCCGGCCACCGCTTCCGCGACGAGCTGGAGGACCTGATGACCGAGGAGGAGGCCGACCAGACCCTGAAGGCGGTGATCAACTGGGCGCGCTACGCCGAGGCCTTCGCCTACGACGAAACCGCCGACCGCTTCACCCTGGACGACCCGGGCTGAGGCGCTCAAAACCACGTCATCCCGGACGGCCTGCAAGGCCGATCCGGGACCCAGCTACACCTTGGCCTGCGCTGCTAGGTCCCGGCTCTCCGCTTCGCTACGGCCGGGATGACGAAGATCTTAGTACCGGTAGTGGTCCGGCTTGAACGGGCCTTCGACCTTGACGCCGATGTAGTCGGCCTGGTCCTTCGACAGCGTCGTCAGCTTCGCGCCCAGCTTGCCGAGGTGGAGCATGGCCACCTTCTCGTCGAGGTGCTTGGGCAAGGTGTAGACCTTGGTCTCGTACTTCTTGCCGTGTTGCCACAGCTCGATCTGGGCCAGGGTCTGGTTGGTGAAGCTGGCGCTCATCACGAAGCTCGGGTGACCCGTGGCGTTGCCCAGGTTCACCAGCCGGCCTTCCGACAGGACGATGATCTTCTTGCCGTCTGGGAACTCCACGTGGTGGACCTGCGGCTTGATCTCGTCCCACTTGAAGTTGCGCAGGCCGGCGATCTGAATTTCCGAGTCGAAGTGGCCGATGTTGCAGACGATGGCGTTGTTCTTCATCTGCCGCATGTGGTCGACGGTCAGCACGTCCTTGTTGCCGGTGGCCGTGCAGAAGATGTCGGCCTTGGAGGCGGCGTCCTCCATGGTGACGACCTCATAGCCTTCCATGGCCGCCTGCAGGGCGCAGATCGGGTCGACCTCGGTGACCATGACCCGCGCGCCGCCGTTGCGCAGCGAGGCGGCCGAGCCCTTGCCCACGTCGCCGTAGCCCAGGACCACGGCGGTCTTGCCGGCCAGCATGACATCGGTGCCGCGGCGGATGGCGTCCACCAGGCTCTCGCGGCAGCCGTAGAGGTTGTCGAACTTCGACTTGGTCACGCTGTCGTTGACGTTGATCGCCGGGAACGGCAGCTCGCCGCGCTCGGCCATCTGGTAGAGGCGGTGCACGCCCGTGGTGGTCTCTTCCGAGACGCCCTTGATGCTGTCGCGGATCGCCGAATAGAAGCCGGGCTTCTCCTTCAGGTAGCGCTTCATCACCGAGAAGAGTGCTTCCTCTTCCTCGTTCTGCGGGTTGTTCAGGACCGACGGATCCTTCTCGGCCTTCGGGCCCAGCACGCAGAGCAGTGTCGCGTCGCCGCCGTCGTCCAGGATCATGTTCGGATAGCCGCCGTCACCCCATTCGAAGATGCGGTGGGCGTAGTCCCAGTACTCCACCAGGGTCTCGCCCTTGATGGCGAACACCGGCGTGCCCTTCACCGCGATGGCGGCGGCCGCGTGGTCCTGGGTGGAGAAGATGTTGCAGGATGCCCAGCGCACCTCGGCGCCCAGGGCCTGCAGGGTCTCGATCAGGACGCCGGTCTGGATGGTCATGTGCAGGGAGCCGGCGATGCGCGCGCCCTTCAGCGGCTGGTCCTTGCCGAATTCCTCGCGCACGGCCATCAGGCCCGGCATCTCGGTCTCGGCGATGTCGAGCTCCTTGCGGCCCCAATCGGCGAGCGCGATGTCCTTCACGACGTAGTCGGTCATGTCTTTCCTCGGAGAAGCTTTGCGGGCGCGCCTGGTTCGGCTGCGCGGCCTGGTTCAGCGGGCTCTATAGCCGCGCCGCCCTTTGTGCGCAACAAACATATAAGGATATCTTTATGTCTCGGCCAAGGCCGGGTTAGGCGCGGTCAACCGCCGAGGACACCGGGCGACAGTGGGCTCACGCCTAGTTCGCCCCGCCGTTCGCCTCCGGCCCGACCACCGCGCGATAGCGGTGGACCGGCGGCGGCATCGGCGAGTCGGGGCCTTTGACGCTCTTCCAGATGATTTCGTTCAGGCGATGCATGGGCGCCTCGTCGGCGTCGGCGAAATTCATCTTCGCGCTCTCGCGGGCGCCGTAGGCCTTGGGCGAGTTCATCTCGTTAACGTCGTATTGGGCGGGCAGGCCCTTGAACGGCGTCAGGTCCGGCGTGGTCCCGAAGGCGGCGTAGAACGGCGTGGCGGCGGCGTCGTACTGGGAAAGCGGCGGCAGGCCGAGCAGCAACTCGATCGAACGCACCATCGAGCTCGTGGTGTAGAGGGTCGAATCCACGATCCCGCGCTTCACATAGGGGCTGATCACCAGGCAGGCCGTGCGCCGCGCATCCACGTGGTCCGGGCCGTCCTGGGCGTCGTCCTCCATGATGAAGACCGCAGTCTCAGGCCAGTAGCGGCTGTGGGTGATGCGCTCCAGCATCTGGCCCAGGGCGACGTCCTGGTTGGCGACCATGGCTCGCGGGCTGAACGACTTCGGGTCGGTGCCATGGGTGTGGTTCTCCTGCATCGACATGACGATGTAGTTCGGCAGCCGCTTCTCCGGGTCCTTGGAGTCGAAGTTCTTCTCGTACGCGCTGAATTCCTCGAGGAAGACCTTGGCGTTCTCGGTGTCGCGCACGCGGTTCTGCAGGTAGTTGGGCGAGACGTGGCCGACCAGGCCGTTGGCGCCGGAGATCTGCAGCATCGGCTCGCCGGTCGAGGCGCGCGTCGCGTATTCGCCGTAGGAACGGTAGGTCAGGCCCTTGCGCCGCGCCGCGTCCCACAGGTAGCCGCCGGACGGCATGTAGGCCATCGAGCGCCAGGTGGACTGGCTGTGGCCGCCGTACTCCGTGGGCCAGGACTTCTCGTTCTGGTCGGTGGCGTAGGCGGCGTTGGCCCAGGAGTGGCCGTCCTTGGAGACGTCGCCGTCGGCGTAGCAGTTGTCGAAGGCGGCGAACTGCTCGGCCATGGCGTGCTGGTTGGGGGTGATCTGGCGGCCGAAGATGGCCAGGCGCGGATCGCCGTTGGTGCGCGGCAGGTCGCCGTAGACCTGATCGTAGGTCCGGTTTTCCTTGATGATGTAGATGACGTGCTTGATCGGCGAGCCCTCGCCCACCTTGCTTGGGATGATGGTGGGCGCCTTGGGCGGCCGGGCCTCGGCGAGCAGCTTGTCGTTGTAGGGTGTGTTGGCGAAGACCTGCCGGGTCCAGCGGGCGAGATTCGCCCTGAGGCCGGCCAGCGGCAGGCGCTCCACGCTGCTGCGCTGCAGGGTCTTGACCGTCTCGTCGCCGTTGAACTTCGAGGCCAGCGGGCTGGTGGGGCCCTTGAGGTCGGCGTGACCTTCCTCGCCCTTGGTGGCGCCGATGTAGAGCGCGTTCCCGCCCTCGGCGAGGGTGACGGCCGAGGGATACCAACCGGCCGGAATGAAGCCCAGGACCTCGCTGGTCTCACGCTTGGCGATGTCGACCACGGCGACGTCGTCATTGTCGGCGTTGGCGACGAACAGCAGCTTGCGCTTGGCGTCGAGGGCCAGGGAATTGGGCGTCGAGCCCAGGGGCGCCTTGGGATAGAGGGCGACGGAGATCACCTGCATCACCGAAAGGGTGCGGGTGTCGATGACGTAGACCGTGTTCTCGTTGGAGCAGGCGACGAACAACCGCCCGTCGGCGCTGAGCACCATGTCGTTGGGGTTGAAGCCGACCGGGATGGTCTTGACCATCTTCTGGCTCGCGACGTCGATCACGCCCACGGTCTTGTCGCCCCAGTTGGAGACGAACATCCGCTTGCCGTTGGGGCTCAGCACCAGTTCGTAGGGGCTGACGCCGACGCGGACGCGCTTCTTCACCGCGCCGGTCTTGGCGTCGAAGCCGACCACGTCGGTGGGGTCCATGCCCGTGCCCCGGTTGGCGGCCCAGACCAGGCCGCGCCTGGGGTCGGCGTGGACGCCGGACCACCAGGTCTTGTCGGTGGGCAGTTCGTCCTTGAACTCGGCCTTCGGCTTCGGGTCCAGGCGGCCATTGGCGTAGGCCAGCGCATAGATCGGCGCGAGGCTGGCGGCCTCCTTCTTCTCGCCATTGGCGTTGCCGCCCGAGACGTAGAGGGTCTTGCCGTCGCCCGACCAGGAAAGGCCCAGCCAAGTGGTCTTCAGCGGGACTTCCTGCACCACCTTGTGGGTCTTGGCGTCGATGACGCTGAGGCCGTGTGGCGTATAGCCGGCGTGGCCGGCGACGATGACCTTGCCGTCCGGCGAAGGGACCATCTTCAGGATCAGGTCGTTCAGGTCGGCGACCTGTTTGCCGGCGGGCGTAATGCGCCAGCCGTTCGGCAGGTCGAAGCCGCCGCCGGCCAGCGGGCCGGGGAGCGCCGTGGTCGCCTCGCCGATGGTCCGCGGCTTGGCCGGCGGATCGGCGGCGTGGGTGGCGGGGACGGCGACAGCCAGCGCCAGGGTCAGGCCGGCGATCCCGGCGGACGAAAAGGGGCGCATGCGCGGGCTCCGGCGAAGCTGGTCAAGGTCGAGCTTGGGCGCGTTGCGCGCGCGGCGCAATGCAGAGCCCGGAGCGCCTGATCTGACGCCGGTTTGCAATGGATTGATGAAGCTCGGCGGACCCCGCGGGCTCCGGTCAGGAGCAGCTGACCCAGCGGCCTTTGGGGCGGACGGGCGCGGGGTCGTCCTTGGGTGGCGCGTGCGGCGTCGAGGTCGGCGATTTCGGGGCGCCGGGCGCGGCCTCCTGGGCGCTGTCGCGCATCCGGCAGCCGCCGTCGGCCAGCATCGGAAGCTCGCCCACCGCCACGAGGTTGGTTTCGAAGACCGCGTGGTGCTCGGTGTCGCGATAGGTGAGGTGCGCGGCGGCCGTCACCTGCTCGACCTTCACCGGGACAATGACCGCCTGCGGCTCGGGCTGCGGCATCGCCTGGGCGGCCGTCGCGAGGGCGATGGCGGCGGCGGCGGTTGCGGCGACGAAGAGCTTTCCCATGGCGGCGAGCCTCCCACTCTGGCGGGAAGCCTAGGCCGCAAATCCGCGCTCGCCCAATTAAGCTTTGGTCATTCCCCCGATCACTCGGCCGGTTCGACCAGCTCCGTGGCCCTCAGCTCCGGCCGCGAACGGCGCCAGGCGGCGTAGCCGAACACCACCGCGCCGCCCCAGATGAAGACGAAGCTCAACGCCCGAAGCGGCGACATCGGCTCGCCCTCGGCCACGCCCACGATGAAGCCGGTGGTCGGGCCGAGGAACTGCAGGAAGCCCAGGGACGACAGCGGGATGCGCCGCACCGCCCAGGCGAACAGCACCAGCGGCACGGCGGTGAACGGCCCGCAGGACAGCAGCCACAGGGTCACCGGCCAGCCGGCGCCCAGGTGGCCCAGGCCCTTGGCCTGCAGCCAGGCCACATAGGCGAGGCCGAAGCCGGCCAGCAGCAGGCACTCGACCAGAAGGCCCGCCTGGGCCGAGACGGCGACGCGCTTCCTGACGATGCCATACGCCCCGAACGAGAGCGCCAGCGCCAGGGAGACGATGGGTAGGCCGCCCACCGCCACGGCCTGGACGGCCACGCCGGCCGCCGCCAGGGCGATGGCCACATAACCCAGCCGGTCGATCCGCTCGCGGAACAGCAGCGCGCCGGCCGCCATGCCGATCAGCGGGTTGATGTAGTAGCCGAGCGCGGTCTCCAGCACCCGGCCGGAATTCACCGCCCAGATGTAGATCGACCAGTTGGCGGCGATCAGCAGGGCCGAGAAGCCCAGCCAGGCCAGGGTGCGGGGCTTGCGGAAGGCCGCGCGGACCTCATCGCCCTGGCGCGCCCAGATCACGAAGCCCAACGCCACGGGCACGGCCCAGACGGTGCGGTTGGCCAGGATCTCCCAGGGCGAGACGCCGAGATGGCCCATCGCCTGGAAGACCAGCGGGACAATGCCCCAGATGAGGTAGCAGGCGATCCCAGCCGTCAGCGCCAGGCGGGACTCGCCGCCCGACGCGGACGACCCCATGGCTCTAAGCGAGGGCCTTCTGGCGGATCAGGCCGCGGGCGTGGAGCAGCTCGGCGATCTGCACCGCGTTGAGGGCGGCGCCTTTGCGGACGTTGTCCGCCACGACCCACATGTTGAGGCCGTTCTCCACCGTCGGGTCATTGCGGATCCGGCTGACATAGACCGGAAACTCGCCCTGGGCTTCCTTCGGCGTGATGTAGCCGGTGGCGTCGCGTTTATCGACCACCAGCACGCCTTGCGCTTCGCGCAGGATCTCACGCGCCTCGTCCTCGTCGAGCGGGGTCTCGAACTCGATGTTCACGCTCTCGGAGTGGCCGACCATCACGGGCACGCGCACACAGGTGACCGTCAGCTTGATCTCCGGATCGAGCATCTTGTGCGTCTCGTTCCACATCTTCTGCTCTTCGTCGGTGTAGCCGTCGTCCTTGAAGGCGCCGATGAAGGGAATGACGTTGAAGGCGATCTGCTTGGGGAACTTCTTCGGCGGCGTCGCGCCCAGGACGAAGACGTTCTTCGTCTGGTCGAACAGCTCGTCCATGCCTTCCTTGCCGGCGCCGGAGACCGACTGGTAGGTCGAGACAACCACGCGCTTGATCTTCGCCGCGTCGTGCAGCGGCTTCAGCGCCACGACCAGCTGGATCGTCGAGCAGTTCGGGTTGGCGATGATGTTCTTGCGGTCGGCCCACTCGACGTCGTCGGGGTTCACCTCCGGCACCACCAGGGGCACGTCGGGGTCCATCCGCCAGGCCGAGGAGTTGTCGATGACGATGGGGCCGGCGGCGCCGATGCGCGGCGACCACTGGCGCGAGAAATCGCCGGAGACGCTCATCAGCACGATGTCGACCTTTGAGAAGTCGAATTGCTCGACGTCTTCGCAGCGGACGATCTGGTCGCCGAAATTGACTTCCACGCCGATGGATTTGCGCGAGGCGATCGCGTGGATCTTGTCCACGGGGAAGTTCACTTCCTCGAGGATGTTCAACATCTCGCGGCCCACGTTGCCCGTGGCGCCGACGACGGCGACCCGGTAACCCATTGGCGGTCTCCTAGAACTGAGGGAGCGTCCCGTTACGCTCCCAAGCGGGCCGAGGCAAGGCGACGTATCCTCGCAAGGCCCCTAGGGGAGCTGAAGTGGGAGCGAGGCGGCCCGGGCGCAACGGCTCGCGAGGCCATCGCGCCATTACCTTCGAGGTCATCGAACCTGCGCGGTTTGCGGCTTAATTCTCATGGCAGCCAGTTTGCCTTTGGGTCTCGGCTTCTCAAGGACTGGCGAAGCCAGCCGCTTTGCGGCGCGCCAGAGGCGCGTCCTTGACAAGCCGAGGCCCAAAGGCCCGCATCAACCATGAGATCTAAGGCGCGGTGGCATCGGAAGATGCGACTGCTGAGGGGGTTTTCAGCCGCATGTCCGACACTGCCATCGACCGCCCGTCCACCGGCATGCCCTTCTCCGACCTGATGGGCGTTGAGATCACGGTGCGCGAGAAGGACCGCGTGGTTGGGCGGATGACGGTGCGCGAGGACCTCTGCACCTCCGGCGGCATCCTGCATGGAGGCGCCTACATGGCCTTCGCCGACGCCCTGGGCGCGGTGGGCGGCGTGCTGAACCTGGCGCCCGGATCGTGGACCACCACCCTGGAGAGCAAGACCAACTTCTTCCGCGGCGCGCCGGTGGGCTCGACCGTGACCGGCGAGGCGACGCCGCTGCACATCGGGCGCCGCTCCAGTGTCTGGCAGACGAAGATCACCAACGACGAGGGCAAGCTGATGGCGCTCGTCACCCAGACCCAGATGACGATCGAAGGTTAGGGCTCGGGCTAGGCCTAGTCCCCGGCCATCTTC
>JAFEDM010000098.1 GCA_018241625.1 Pseudomonadota bacterium
ACGTCATCGGTCAGGTGGCGAGCGGGCCCGACGCGGGCGCCGAGACGTCGCTGAAGCTGCTGTCTGCCTCGCCCGCCTATGCCGACGCGGCGGTGGAGGCCATGCGCCGCATGGCTTCGACGGCGGCGTCCGGATAGGCGGGCGAGGCGGAGAGCAGCTTCAGCGAGGTCTCGGCGCCAGCATCTGGGCCGCTCGCCACCTGGCCGATGACGTCGGTGAAGGTGCCGCCCCTGTCGATCCAGAAACGCCAGGTTGTCTCGACCACCTATCGGCGCTCCACAGAAAAGGGGGCGATCCAAACGCGCCAGGACCTGTCCAAAACTTAACTCGTCCCGCGATTGCTTCCCGAGCCGCGCGCTCGTATGGCTGCTTATCCCAATGAGCTTCTGGCGCAAGATAGCCGGACTCGCCGCTCGCCGCCTCGACGAGGCCGAGTGCGACGTCTGCCCTCCGGGCCTGCCCGGCGAGGACCCCGCGTTCTCGACGGCCGTCACCGCGCTGGGCGCGAAACTGGCCAAGGCCGACGGTGACGCCCAGGTCGGCGAATGGGAGGCGTTCCACGAGGTGTTTCACCCCGAACCCGCCTCGGAAGGCAACGTGCGCCGGCTCTACCAGCTGGCCCGCCAGACCACGCGCGGCTTCGAGGGCTACGCGCGGCGGCTGCAGAAACGCTACCACGCCTGCCCGCAGCTGCTGGAAGACGTGCTGGACGGGCTGTTCTACATCGCCACCTCCGACGGCGTGGTGACGCCCGACGAGCTGGTCTACCTCGAGCGCGTCTCGGACCTGTTCGGCCAGAGCCCACTGACCTTCCGCCGGATCAAGGCCACCCACCTGGGCGCCGAGGCCGACGACCCCTACGTGGTCCTGGGCGTAGCCTACGACGCCTCCGACGAGGCGCTGCGCGCCGCCTGGAAAGCCCGATTGAGCGACGCGCACCCCGACCGGGCCCGCGCCCGCGGCCTGCCGCAGGAGTTCGTCGAGGTGGCCGAGGCCAAGGCGGCCGCGATCAACGCCGCCTTCGACGCGGCCATGCGGGAGCGGCGTGCGCTGGCCGCCACAGCGCCGTTGCAAGGCGCGGCATAACCCCGCGTTTCCGTCGCCTCGCGGTTGTCTGTGGTTGACGCAAGGCAACCATGGGACAACATAGGCCCTTATGGCTCAGCACCGATCCCTCTTGATCGGTGGCTAGGGCCAACGAGGACGCCATGGTGAAAGAGTTCGCCGTTCGGCACGGATCCGCCCTTCGCAGCCTGGCTGTGCTGGTGGGCTTGCTCGCGACCGCCGCGGCGGTGGTGGTGGGCGCGGTCCTCGCGGTGGTCTTCGCCGCCACCCTGGCCCTGATCGCGGTGATGGCGAGCGCGCTTCTGGGCTTCGCCGGCCTGGCGCTCCGCGCCCGCCGCACCGCGCGGGCCCGCAACGACGGCGTCATCGAGGCGCGGCATCTGGGCGGCCATCACTGGGTCGCCTACGGCTGGAACGAGAGCCGCTAGGGCGAGCGGCTGTCATCCCGGTTTTGCGCAGCAAAGACCGGGACCCATAGACTCCGATTGAAACGATTGTCCGCGACGGCGCCGCATGCGCGCCTTTCCGGCGCGCGAGCGCGCATGGGTCCCGGATAAGCGCTGGCGCGCTTTCCGGGATGACACGGCGGAGGCGGTTATCTACGGTCGTTCAAACGATTGTTCGGGAGACGGCAATGAGCATCGGCGTGATCGCGACCTTGAAGATCCAGGCGGACAAGACCGCCGAGTTCGAGGCCTTCTTCACCGAACTGGCCAAGCAGGTGCGGGCCAACGAGCCCGGCAACCTCGCCTACCAGCTGACCAAGAGCCGCACGGATCCCACGACCTACAAGGTGCTGGAGGTCTACAAGGACCAGGACGCCCTGACCCATCACGGCGGCACGGAGTACTTCAAGGCGGCGGGCCCAAAGTTCGCCGGCGTGCTCGCGGGCCGGCCCGAGATCGAGTACCTCGACGGGGTCGGCTGACGGCTGGACGGCGCCCCGCGCGCCCGTTCCTCTTGGGCTAAGTTCCGGATTTGTGGGAATTATTCGCCTGTGAGGTGAAAGTTTCGGGAAAGTAAACACTGTTGTCCGAAATCGCTTGCCAGGGCGATTTCGGGGCCTAAGGGTGCGGGCCGCGCTGTGGATAAGGCAGCCAAATGGACCTTGGGGGTTAGTATGAAAGTCTTTGCCGCCGCCGCCGTTTTGGCCGGCATCGCCGTCGCTGGGGGCGCCAGCGCCCAGAACCTGATCACGAATGGCAGCTTCGAGGCCGCCGGCACCACGGGCCACGGTGCGATCACCTCGCCCTGGACCTATTCCGCGACCTTCGGGACGGACACGAGCCACCCGGCCACGATCATCCAGTACAACTCGACGAACGGCTACGACTCCGGCGCCTTCGGCGAACCGATCCCGACCGCGCCGCAGATCGTGGGCGATCCCGATGCGCCCGGCAACTTCGCCGCCTATTTCGTCGCCGACGACGCGACCGAGACCCTGTCGCAGACTGTGCACCTCGATGCCGGCACCTACACGATCGGCTTCTCGGCCTACATTCCGCGCAACGGCTTCAACAACAGCGGCGACGCGACCTTCACGGGCATCGTGGCGGCCCAGCCGCTGGTCACCTTCAGCGTCCACGCCTCCAGTTCGCAAGTGCAGACCTGGCAGACCTGGGCCCAGACGGTGAACATCGCCACCGCCGGGGACTACCTGACCTCGTTCGTCTACCAATCCGGTCCCGCGCCGGCCGCCGACGTGGTCATCGACGATGTGTTCATCGTCAAGGGCGACATCACCCCGGGCATTCCGGAACCGGCGACCTGGGCGCTGATGATCATGGGCTTCGGCGGCGCCGGGGCGATGATGCGTCGCCGCCGCACGGCTGCGGCCGCCGCCTGATCGGCGCTCTAAGGTTCGAAATTGCGAAGCCCCGGCCGCAAGGCCGGGGCTTTTGCTTTTGGCCTCAGAGCCGGGTGGGGATCACCACCTTCAGCTTCTCGTAGCCCTTCACGAACGAGGAGTTCACGTGGACCGGCGGCGCCACCACCTCGATCTTCGGGAAGCGCTTGAGGATCTCTTCCCAGATGATCTTGAGCTGCAGCTCGGCCAGGCGGTTGCCCACGCAGCGGTGGATGCCGAAGCCGAACGACAGGTGCTGGCGCACCCGCTCGCGATCGATGATGTAGTCGTTGGGCCGCTCGATCACCTCATCGTCGCGGTTGCCGCTGACGTACCACATGGCGACCTTGTCGCCGGCCTTGATGGTCTTGCCGCCGAGCTCGAAGTCGACCTTGGCGCTGCGGCGCATATAGGCCAGGGGCGTCTGCCAGCGGATGGTCTCCGACACCATCGAGGGGATCAGGTCGGGGTTCTCGCGCAGCTTGCGGTCCTGGTCGGGGTTCTGGTGCAGCGCCAGGACGGAGCCGGAAATCGTGTTCCGCGTCGTGTCGTTGCCGCCGACGATCAGCAGGATCAGGTTGCCCAGGTACTCCATGCGATCCATGTCCCGGGTGCTTTCGCCGTGGGCCAGCATGGAGATCAGGTCCGGCGCGGGCGGGGCGTTCACCCGCTCGTTCCAGAGCCGCATGAAGTAGTCGACGCACTCGAAGAGTTCGGCCCGGCGCTCCTGCTCGGCGATCTCCGGGTCGGTGGTGGAGAAGATGCCGCTTTCCGGCGCGGCGGTGGCCACGTCCGACCAGCGGGTCAGCTTGCGCCGGTCCTCCCAGGGGAAGTCGAACAGGGTGGCCAGCGTCATGGTGGTGAGCTCGATGGACACCTTGTCCACCCAGTCGAACTCCACGCCGATCGGGCAGTCGTCGAGAATCTTGGCCGCGCGCTCGCGGATGATCGGCTCCATCTTCGCCAGGTTCGGACCGGCGACGATCGGGCTGACCGTCTTGCGCTGGGCGTCGTGCTTCGGCGGGTCCATGGCGATGAACATCGGAAGCGTGAAGTCCTCGGCCGGGTCCGGCAGGACGATCGTCGGCTCCGACGAGAACACCTCGTGGTTGGTGTCCACGGCCATGATGTCGTTGAACTTCGTCACCGACCAATAGCCGCCGACCTCCTCCTCCGGGCTGACCGACCAGTGGACGGGATCCTCGGCCCGCAGGCGTTCGAAGTAGGGGCCCCAGGTGTCGGTGCGGAAGATCTCCGGGTTCGAGGGGTCGATCTCTGAGATCGGCATGCCGTAGGCCGCCTCGCGCGCCGCGCGCTTGATGTCGATCGAGCCGTCATCCATCGCCTTGTCCTCCTTGGGCGAGCTGCCTCTGCGCCAGTATTCGCGCAAAGCGGGGCGAGGGGAAAGCGCCACGACCTGGGCGCCGTAGCGGAAAGTGGCGCGAAGGACGCCAATACCCGTTCGGTGAACGGGCATGTTTAACCGAATTGTAGAGCTTCCTCCGGATAACTACCGAGACAGGACGCCGGGGGGCGGTCCAGTCGGCGACGACTCATTGTATGTGCACTCCCCTGGATCCTGAGCAATC
>JAFEDM010000099.1 GCA_018241625.1 Pseudomonadota bacterium
CGCGAGGCCGGCTACGAGACCGCCTTCGTCGGCAAGAGCCACGTCTCCGGCGCCCTGCTCGATCACCCGTGGGACTACTACTTCGGCTTCAAGGGCCAGGCCGACTACCTGAACCCCACGATCACCGAGCGCGTCGGCGCGGGCGAGGCCGTCACCAAGACCTATCGCAACACCTACGTCGACGACTTGCTGACCGAACGCACGGTCGCCTGGCTGGAGAACCGCAAGGGCGACAAGCCGCTCTGCCTCTTCCTCTGGTTCTGGTCGACGCACGCGCCGTTCTACCGGCCGCGCCACCTGCTGGAGCGGTTCAACGGGGTGAAGGTCCCCGTGCCGGCCGACTTCGACGAGGACCTGAAGGACTATCCGGGAAAGCCGCGCGCCGTGGCCGACGCCGCCAACAAGATCGGCACCACCCAGGTGTTCTTCGACGATCCCCGCTCGCTGGAGGAGCTGGTCAAGGACCACTGGGCCGGCGTCGAATCCAACGACGAGAACGTCGGCCGGGTGATGGGCGCGCTGAAGAAACGTGGCCAATGGAACGACACCGCCGTGATGCTCAGCTCCGACCACGGCTTCTTCCTGGGCGAGCACACCTTCTACGACAAGCGGCTGATGTACGAGCCGTCGATCCGTGTGCCGATGATCGTCCGCTGGCCGGGCCAGATCAAAGCCGGCCAGAGCCGCGAGGAGATGGTGCTGAACGTCGACGCCGCGCCGACTCTGCTGCAGATCGCCGGCGTCACGGTCCCGCCCACCATGCAGGGGCGCAGCTTCCTGCCGCTGGCCGAGGGCCGGGCCCAGCCCGATTGGCGCAAGGACTGGCTCTACGAATATTACGAGTATCCCGGCTACGAGAACGTGAAGCCGAACCGGGGCGTGCGGACCGAACGCTACAAGCTGATCCACTACTTCACCGAGCCGCAGGAGTGGGAGCTCTACGACCTGAAGGCCGATCCGGGCGAGGACCACAATCTCTATGGCCGGCCGGAGGTCGCCGCCCTGACCGCCCAGCTCAAGGCGCGGCTGGAAGAGCTGCGGCGCGAGACCCACGACAGCTACGTCTACAAGCCCAGCCGCTATCCGATGCCGTCGGTGATCTTCGGCCCCTCGACCACGGTCCCTCAGCCGTGGCGGCCGCAGTCGCATTGAGCCGCCGATGAGCGAGCGCATCCCTAGTCGCCGGGAGCTCCTCGCGGCCGGCGCGGCGTTGTCGGCAGTGGGCGCGGCGCTGGCGTCCGAGGCGTTCGCACAGGCGCCGGCGAAGAGGCCGAACCTGATCCTGTTCTTTCCGGACGAGCTGCGCGCCGACGCCCTGGGCTGCTACGGCAACCCGGTCTGCAGCACGCCGAACTACGACCGTCTCGCCCGCGAGGGCGCGCGGTTCGAGAACTGCCACGTCCAGTACCCGGTGTGCGGCGCCTCGCGCTGCAGCCTGCTGACGGGCTGGCCGGTCAGCGTGCGCGGCCACCGCAGCCTCTACTACTTCCTGCGCCCGGACGAGCCGAACCTGTTCCGCTACCTGCGCCAGGCTGGCTACGACGTCTTCTGGTACGGCAAGAACGACGCGCTCGCCCAGGCGACCTTCCCGGACAGCGTCACCGACTGGAGCGACGCCGGCGGCCCCTTCGGCCCGGCCACCAGCAAGGCGCTGAGCGGTCCAGGCCTGACGCCGGGCTCGGCCAGCATGCTCTATCCCGGCCTCGACGACCGGCGCACCGGCAGCGACTGGGGCAATCTGCAGTCGGCGATCCGCATCCTGGAGCGGAAGGAGGACACGCGGCCCTTCTGCATCTTCCTGCCGCTGTTCAATCCGCATCCGCCCTACGCCGCGCCGAAGGATTTCCAGGACCTCTACGATCCCGCCAAGCTGCCGCCGCTGACGCCGCCGGGCCTGCCGAAGCATCCGGCCTATCAGGCCGACATGCGATCGACCTACCACCTCGACAAGCTGACCGACGCGGAGCTGCGCAAGGTGCGCGCGGTCTACTACGGCCAGGTCAGCTATTCGGACTGGATCCTGGGCCAGCTTCTGGAGGCCGTGGAGCGAACCGGGCACGCCAACGACACCGCCCTGGTCGTCGGGTCCGACCACGGCGACTACGCCGGGGACTATGGGCTGACGGAGAAGTGGCCGGGCGGGCTGGAGGATTGCCTGACCCATGTGCCGATGATCGCCCGCATTCCGGGTGGCAAGTCCGGCGTCGTCGCCTCCGACATGGTCGAGCTGTTCGACATCATGCCGACCTTCCTGGAGCTCGCCGGGACCAAGGCGACCCACACCCACTTCGCGCGCAGCCTGATGCCCCAGCTGCATGGCGGGCCGGGCGATCCCGGTCGGGCGGCGTTCACCGAGGCCGGCTACAACCTCTCCGAACCCCAGGCCTTCGAGCCGGTGCTGGCGGGCCTCTACCAGCCGAAGACCAAGCTGCAGAACGAGCGGCCGGCGGACGTGACCCGCTGCGCCGCCATCCGCACGCGGACTCACAAGCTCATCGAACGGCCGGGCGGCCTGTCCGAGCTCGATGACGTGCGCCGCGATCCGGCCAACGCGGTGAACCTGATCGACGATGCGGCCAGCGCCAAGGTCCGCACGGAGCTGCGCCAACGGCTGACGGACTGGTACATCACCACCAGCGGCGTTCCGCCCACGGACAAGGATCCGCGGGGCCTGCCGCCGAGGCCTAGCGGGCGCTGAGCCCCGCGGCCAAGGTCAGCAGGGCCGACCGCAGTTCGGGCGACTGGATCCGGCTGAACGACGCCAGGAGCTGGGCCGCCTGGCCATCGGGCTCGGCCGCGCCCGGATCGGTCTCGTGCAGCAGGTCGGTCACCGGCATCGCCAGGGCGTCCGACAGCTTGACCAGCATGGTGGCCGAGACGCGGTTGGTGCCGTTTTCGTACTTCTGGACCTGCTGGAAGGTGATGCCCAGCTTGCCGCCCAGGGCCGATTGCGAAAGTCCGAGTTCACGGCGGCGTCGGCGTATGCGCTCGCCCAGGGCGACGTCCAGCTTGCCAGAACGGGGCGTGCGGGTTGTGGCCATCTAGATCCTGTCAGTGGTCGGTGGAATCGATGAAAGGTCGCGTCCAGCTCGCGCCCGCTTCGAAACGATTCTCATCGAACGGCGAAATCTCCCCTGTCCGGCCTATAGCGAACCGATTCAGGCTTCACTACGCCTCGCCGGTTGCGGCTGGCGGCTCGCCATCTCAACCATGCCGCGCATCCGGCCCTCGCGTGGAAGCTGTGATTTCCGGAGGCGACCGCCATCCGGGCGGGATTGGCCACGACGCATGGACAAGCGCTGCCGGGTCACGGAAGCTCACACCGATGTGTGACACCTTGACGGCGCTTCGGAGTTCGACCGCCCGCGGCGCGACCCTCTTCGCGAAGAACAGCGACCGCGAGCGCAACGAGGCCCAGGCGTTGGAGATGACGCCGCGCCGCGCGGGCGGCGGCCCGATTCGCCTGACCTACATCACCATCGAGGATGCGTTTCAGACCCACGCCTGCCTGCTCAGCCGCCCGTTCTGGATGTGGGGCGCCGAGATGGGTGTCAACGAATACGGCGTAGCGATCGGCAACGAGGCCCTGCATTCCGTGGTGCCGGCCCAGCGCAAACGGGCGCTGACCGGCATGGACCTGGTGCGACTGGGCCTCGAGCGCGCGACCACCGCCGCGGAGGCTGTCGAGGTGATGATCGATCTGCTGGAGCGGCACGGCCAGGGCGGCGACTGTGGTCACCTGGCGCGGTTCTACTACCACAATGGCTTCATCGTCGCCGATGCGCGCGAGGCCTATGTGCTGGAGACCGTCGGCCGCTGGTGGGTCGTCGAACGCGTCAGGCATCACCGCGCGCTGTCCAACGCCTATTCCATCGGCAAATCCTTTGACGACGTGAGCGAGGAGCTGGCGGCCTTCGCCCAGGCCCAGGGCTGGACGGGGTTCGGCGGGCGTTTCGACGCGGCGGCGCA
>JAFEDM010000009.1 GCA_018241625.1 Pseudomonadota bacterium
CATGCGGCTTTCCGGCGAGCTCGTCGTCACCACCGCCCAAAGCCTGGCGGACGAGCCCCTCGCGCCGGCCAACACGCCCGGGCCGCCGCCCCTGGCCGATACGGGCTGATCCTCAACCCCGCTCATCCCGGCGAACGCCGGGACCCAAGCTGAATTCGAAATACTGGCGCCGCCGGCGTCCGTGCGCCCGCGCCCTATGGGTCCCGGCGTTCGCCGGGATGGGCGGCGGAGAGGGTCCACTCGCCGCGCACATCGGCATCCGGTTCGGCGGGTTCGCGCACCGCCGACAACGCCTGGAACACGTCCGCCCCCAGCAGCTGCCCCAGCGCCCAGACCGCCGCGCCGCGCACCAGGGGCGAGGGGTCGTCGAGCAGGCGCTCCGCCTCCGCCGCCAGCGCCGGCTCGCCCGAATTGCCGATGGCGTAGAGCACGTTCCGCACGAACCGGTCGCGGCCGATGCGCTTGACCGGGTTCTTGGAAAACAGGGCGCGGAAGGCGGCGTCGTCCAGTCGCGACAGCTCCGCCAGGGACGGCGCGCGCAGGGCGTCGCGGGCGTGCAGTTTCTGCTCGCGCGAGCGCGCCGCGAACTTGTTCCACGGGCACACCGCCAGGCAGTCGTCGCAGCCATAGATCCGGTTGCCCAGCGCCGCCCGGAATTCCCGCGGGATCGGCCCCTTCAGCTCGATGGTCAGGTAGGAGATGCAGCGGCGCGCATCGAGCTGGTAGGGCGCGGGGAAGGCCTTGGTCGGGCAGACGTCCAGGCAGGCGTGGCAGCTTCCGCAATGGTCGGTCTCGGGCGCGTCGGGCGCCAGCTCCAGGGTGGTCAGGATCGAGCCCAGGAACAGCCAGGAGCCGAACTCCTGGCTGACCAGGTTGGTGTGCTTGCCCTGCCAGCCCAGGCCGGCGCGCGCCGCCAGCGGCTTTTCCAGCAAGGGCGCGGTGTCCACGAACACCTTGAGCTCGCCGCCGAACCTTCGCTGCAGCCAGCCGGCGAGCTGTTTCAGCCGCCCCTTGATCAGGTCGTGGTAGTCGTCGCCCTGGGCGTAGACGCTGATGGCGGCGCGGTCCGGTTCGCTGAGGATCGCCAACGGATCGTGATCCGGGCCGTAGTTCACGCCCAGCACGATGGCGGAACGGGCGTCGGCCCACATGGCCCGCGGGTGCGCGCGGCGCTGGGCGGTCTCGGCCATCCAGCCCATTTCGCCGTGGCGGCCGGCGGCGACGAATTCGGCCAGCCGCGCGCCGGCGGCCCACGCCTCGTCCACCCTCGTGAACCGGCAGATGTCGAAACCCAGCCGCGACGCCTCGACGCGGATCAGCTCTTCGGGCGACTCAGAAGTCGAGGTCGTCATAGTTCCTGGGCGGCGCCAGGCCCGGCCAGCGGTCGGCCAGGAGCGGCCGGAAGCAGGGGCGCGACTTCAGCTTACTGTACCAGGTCTTCACCGCCGGGAAGTCCGGCCAGGGCATGTCGCCGCAATAGTCGATCACCGACAGGTGCGCCGCCGCCGCGAAGTCGGCCAGCGACAGCCGCCGGCCCGCCAGCCACTCGCGCTCCTGCAACAGCTTGTCGATGTAGAACAGGTGCGCCCGCAGGCCGTCGCGGCCCTGCCGCAGGTTCTGCAGGTCGGGCGCGCCCAGGCCGAACAGCCGCTTCTCCATCTTCTCGTGCAGGATGTAGCCGCCGGCCTCGAATTCGAACTTGCGGTCGAACCAGCTCAGCAGCCGGCGCGCCTCGGCGCGCTCGGCCGGGTCGCGGCCCAACAGCGGCGGCTCCGGCGTGCTCTCCTCCAGGTGATCCAGGATGGCGCGGGTCTCGCACAGCACCAGATGGCGGCCCAGCCCCGTGTCAGTCTCCTCCAGCACCGGGATCATCCCGGACGGGTTGAGGGCGGTCAGCTCCTTCGGCCGCTCCCAATAGCGCACCGCAACCTCGGTGAAGGCCAGCCGCTTCTCGCCCAGCGTCAGTCGCACCTGGCGCGAGGCCGGGTCGAGCGGGAAGTGGTGCAGGATGCGTTCGACGCTCATTCAGGTCCGCGGGCGGTCTTACCGATAACTCTCGGCAGTACGAATCGTTGACCCCAATGGACGCCCGACCCCTTAAGGGCTCGTTTACTACGCCGTCCCGGCCCGCGTTTCGCGGCGCGGCCTAGGCGGCGTGGGTCTCGGCGAAAGCCCCGCCGTGCGGCTCGGCGCGGCCGCGCGGGTCGGCGTGGATGATGATGTCGGCGGCGGGGAAGGCGTCCAGCACCCGCTTCTCGGCGGCGACGATCACCTCGTGGGCGGCTTCCAGCGTCAGCTCCGGATCCAGGTCCACGTGCATCTGGATGTGGACGTAGGGCCCGGCGGCGCGGGTGCGTAGCTGGTGGACGTCGGTGACCTGCGGGTCGCGGGTCATCAGGGCGACGATCTGGGCGCGCACCTCGTCGGGCAGTTCGTGGTCCATCAGCTGGCCGGAGGCTTCGCGGAAGACACCGACCGCACCCCAGAGCAGCAGGGCCGCGACCGCCAGGGCCGCGACCGCATCCATCTGCTGGAAGCCCAGCCAGGCCGCGACGCCGATCCCCACCAGGGCGATCAGGTTCGAGGCGAAATCGGCGACATAGTGCGCCCGGTCGCCCGACACCGCGACCGACGCCGCCTGCTTCAGCACCCGGTTCTGGGCGTTGATCAGCAGGCCGGTCAGCACGATGGAGACCACCATCACCGCCATCGCCCAGCCGCCGGCGGCGATCGGGTGCGGATGCATGAAGTCGTCGATGGCGTGCTGGCCGATCAGGGCCGCCGAGGCGAACACCAGGCCGGCCTGCACCAGGCTCGCGAAGCCCTCGGCCTTGCCGTGGCCATAGCGATGCTCGGCGTCCGGCGGCGCGGCGGCGTAACGCACCGCGAAGAAGGTGGTCAGCGCCGCCAGCAGGTCCAGCGCCGAGTCCGCCGCCGAGGCCAGCATGGCGATGGAGCTCGAGGCCAGCCAGGCCGCGATCTTGATGGCCACCAGCACGCTGGCCGTGGCCACCGAATAGCTGGTGACCCGGCGCGTCAGCGCGGCGGCTTCCTGGGGCGTCAGGCTGTGGACGTCGTTCATGCGCGCAGGTTAGGGCGCTTGGCCCATCGCGCCAGCGCGAACGACTCTCAGCTCTAGGCCGCCTTCTTCGGCCAGGGCCCCACGTAGTTCGACGCGGGCCGGATGAGCCGTCCGCCCATCACTTGCTCGCGGGCGTGGGCGATCCAGCCGGCGACGCGGCCGGTGGCGAAGACGCAGGTAAAGGCGCTGGGCGGATAGGCGAGGGCCTCCAGCAGCAGCGCCGTGTAGAACTCGACGTTGGTGTCCAGCGCGCGGTCCGGCTTGCGTTCCTTCAGGATCGCCAGGGCCGCGGCTTCCACCGCCTCGGCGAAGGCCAGCCGGCCGGGCGCGGCGTTCGAGCCCTCGGTCAGCTTGCGCACCGCGCCCTTCAGCGCGTCGGCGCGCGGGTCGCGCACGCGATAGACCCGGTGGCCGAAGCCCATCAGCCGGTCGCCGCGGTCCAAAGCCCCTTCGATCCAGGCGCGCGCGTTCTCGGGCCGGCCGATGCCGTCCAGCATCTCGATCACCGGTCCGGGCGCGCCGCCGTGCAGCGGCCCCTTCAGCGCGCAGATCCCGCCCAGCACCGCCGAGGCCAGCCCGGCCTGGGTCGAGGCGATCACCCGCGCGGTGAAGGTGGAGGCGTTCAGGCCGTGATCGCTGACCGTGACCAGATAGGTGTCCAGGGCCGCGGTCTCGGCCTCGCTGGGCGCCTTGCCGCGCAGCATGCGCAGGGCGTCGGCGGCGTGGCTGAGCGACAGGTCCGGCTTCACGGGCGCCTCGCCCGCCTGGGCGCGCACCATGGCCGCGGTGAACACCGCCGGCGCGGCGGTGAGGCGCAGGGCCGTGGCCAGGCTGTCGCCGTCGGCCAGCCGCGCGGTCAACGCCCGCATCCCCTCGATCGGCGTGCGGTCCAAGAGGCCGGTGTCCAGCGCCGAGACCTCGGCGAACACCTCCACCCGCGCCGCGGCCAGGGCCGGCGCCAGGTCGGCCGGCAGGTGGTCGAAGAAGCCGTCCCACAGCAGGCGGGTCACCTCCTCGAAGCTCGTCCGGCCAGCCAGTTCTTCCAGGTCGTGGCCGCGGATGATCAGCCGCCCCGCCTGGCCGTCGACTTCCGA